>DASTZZ010000023.1 GCA_035764005.1 Terriglobales bacterium | reverse complement strand
ATGCGATGGACGGTGAACTCGTCGCCTCGCCATGTGATGGACGCGGAGTCGCCGGCGATGAATGCGCCGTCTGCTCCTAGAAAACTCACCGTGGAACTGCGGCGATCAACGCGGATGTGGAGCGCTGCGGTGTCGAGTTCGGCGGCATCCGCGATCTCCTGCGTCTTTGCGGAAAAGGACTGTTGCACTTCCGCTGGGGTGGGCAGCACAGCGTAGGAATACTTCGCGGCAAACTGGCTCGCGCGCGTCGCGCGGACCCGAATCACGTCGTCCTGCAAAGCTGTGATTTGCAGACGTCCGTTCTCGCTCTCGATTTCCAGGCCGTTCGGCACCGGGTGAACCGCACGGATTGCCCCTAAGGCAACTGGAGCCACTGCATTTTCTGCTGTGGCTGCTTGCTGAGGCCGAGTTTCGGGCGTCCCGCTTACATTTGGTGGATTAGAGGTGGTTTGGGCGAAAGCAATGGAACACACGCACAAAGCAAAGCCAAAGATTCGGATCATAGAGGGTTTTGAAAGCAAGAGGCGACGTTAGGACACAGAACTGCCATTGTCAACGTAAACTCGATGAGCTGCGCCGGCTAGGCTACGCGCTGCTGCCCACCTCGCGATTCATCTAGCGTGACGTGTAGAGTCAGCCGCTGCTTACCGCGATAGACGACTACTGTCACGGTGTCGCCTGAGTGGTGGTTGTCAAGCACGTTCTGAATATCCGCCGGCGTTTGGATGTCCTGACCGTCGATCTCGACAATGAGGTCGCCTCCAATGTAGATCGGGATGTTGCCCAGGTACGCTCGCTCATGTCCACCACGCAGGCCGGCGCGATCGGCTGCGCCGCCTGGCACGACTTGCTGAATGAGAACTCCCGCATCTGCGGCGAGGCCTAATTGGTCGGCCAGTTCGGGCCCGATGGGCAGCAAGCCGGCGATTCCCAAACTGGGACGACGCACTCGGCCGAACTCCACCAGGTCGTTGAGCACGGCTTTCGCGGAGTTGATCGGGATTGCGAATCCCACACCGGCGCTCTGCTCGGCGCCGCCGGTGAGAATCATGCTGTTGATACCGATTACTTCACCATGCGAGTTCAGCAGCGGACCACCGGAATTTCCAGGGTTAATGGCGGCGTCGGTCTGAATTGCCTGGTCGATGGCATTGCCCTCGGGACCGCGGACCGAGCGGATTGAACTGATGATGCCGCGCGTCATCGTGCCGCTCAGGCCAAATGGATTTCCGATCGCATAAACTTTTTGTCCGACCTCCAGTACCTTCGAATCGCCCAGAACCGCAGGTGTAAGATTTTTCGCCGGTATCTGAAGTACTGCGAGATCCTTCTGGCGATCCGAGCCGATTAGGTCGGCACGATATTTCTTCTTATTCGAAAGCGTGACTTCCACCTGGCGGGCCCCGGCGATGACGTGGTAGTTCGTGAGGATGTGGCCTTCGCTGTCAATGATGAAACCGGAGCCTTGTCCCTGCTGTGGAACTGCGCCGTAGAAGAAATCAAATGCGACGGCGGTTGAAGTGATGTTTACGACGGCTGGGATCACCTTGCGGTACACGTTGATGTTGTTCTGCTCTTCCGGATCGAGCGGCGGAGGCGCTGCAGCCTGAGTGATTTCAATCTTCGTTGGCCGCGCGGTGCTCCCGTCGGTGAAAGGGAGGTGGAATCCGGCGCCGCGTCCGTGAGTGGTGACAATATAAAAGCCGAGTACGAGAGCGATAGAGAAAATGAGTGGACGCAATATCTTCATAAAAAACTCACGAGTGAGACGGAGTTGGCGACGATGCAGCCATCATCTGGAGCTCTTTAAATATTTTATTAACCTGGCGCTCGGTTTCGGCGAGCGAGCCGGAATTGTTGATCACATGGTCGGCAGCCGCTACTTTCTCCGATTCCGAAAGCTGCGCTCCGAGCCTTCGCTCGGCGTCGCGCAGGGCCTTTTCCAGTTCCTCGGTGTTAGCGACAGACGTACCGAGCACGCGCTGAGCAAAGCGCTCGAGTTTCTGTTCGCGATTGCTCGTCACTACAACGAGTTTGTCGAAGTACTTGCCCATGCCCGCTTCGAGGATCAGAGCAGCTTCAAACACCAGGATTCCTTTCGGATCGAACTCCCTCATTTCAGCGAACCACCGCTGCATGCGGGCGGTAACCCCGGGATGGACGAGCGCATTCAACTCTTTTACGCGCTCCCCCTCGAAGGCTAACGCAGCCAGTACGGAACGGTTGATTGTTGCATCAGAGTTGAGGATCGAGTCGCCGAACTGGTCCACGACTTGCTCGTATACGGGCTGACCCGGTTGCATCAGTTCGTGCGCGAGCTTATCGGCGTACATCACATAAGCGCCGCGCGAAGCGAACATCTGAGCTACTACTGTTTTTCCGCTTGCGAGTCCTCCGGTTAGACCGACGCGCAGGCTCATACCAGGCCCCGTCGCATCCTTGCCGCTTTCACTGTATTCGACATCAACATGGCGATCGTCAGCGGACCCACGCCTCCAGGCACGGGCGTAATGGCGCCGGCCACTTCTGCAACTCGCGGATGTACGTCTCCGACAAGCGTCGAGCCTTTTGCGGCAAATTGCTCGAGCCGCTTTGGGTCGTTAGGAAAGAATTGCTCAATTCTCTTCTTGTCCATCAACCGATTAATGCCAACGTCAATCACGGTAGCGCCGGGCTTGACCATTTCCGGCGTGACCAGCGCCGCTTTGCCGATGGCGGCCACCAGAATGTCTGCCGTTCGGGTATACGCCGGCAAATCGACGGTGCGGCTATGACAAACCGTGACGGTTGCATTCTGATTCAGCAGCATCATTGCGACAGGCTTGCCAACAATATCGCTCCGACCCAACACGACTGCGGAATGGCCGGCAATCTCAATTTCGCTACGCTTCAGAATTTCTATGATGCCCGAAGGGGTGCAAGGCGTCAGTCCCGGCCGCTGCGTGGAAAGGTTGCCGACGTTCACTGGATGAAAGCCGTCAACATCTTTCTCTGGAAGCACATCGAGCAAGACGCGCTTGGCGTCGACCTGCGGTGGCAGGGGAAGCTGCACCAGGATGCCATCGATATCCTCACGCTGGTTGAGCGTCGCGATGATCGTGAGCATCTCCTCGGTAGTAACGCAATCGGATGGCGTGATCTTCTCGCTGTAGATGCCCAACTCCTCGCACGCGCGCACCTTGCTGCGGACGTACACTTCGGAAGCAGGATTATTGCCGGCGAGCACAGCGGCCAGGCCGGCTCGAATCCCCTGTCTCGCGAGTTGTCTGATATCGATGGCAACTTCGCCTTTGATGTCAGACGCGATCCGGTTACCGTCGAGGATGGTGGCCAATTGGGAAAGGCGCTCCTGAGGTGAGTAGAACAATCAGTGTAAATGGGAGCGGGCGTCGAACCTCTGGGATTCGCGTTCAAAACAAAACCGCGACCGGCGGTGTGCAGGTCGCGGCTTCTGATCTTGCGCAGCTAAGAGTGTGTGGAGCTACTGGCGCGGAATGTCGTTGTGGCTGTCAACAAGCGGAGCGGCAATCGGAGTGAAGCCGCCGTCGCCCATCAAATCGGGATTCAGGTCGTTTTCGTGGCTCGGCCCGAGTCCAAGTTTGATCAGCGCGCGTGAATCGGGGACGACTTTATTCTGCCAGCCTTGGTCGGCCTGGAACTTGCGCATTGCCGCCTGGGTTCTGCTATCCCAAACGCCGGTTGGCTGGCCGTCAAGGTAGTGCTCGCGGATCAGTGCTTCCTGGATCTCGCGTGCACGGTCGCTGGAAATTTTCTGCTGCCCGTGGCGCTTCCAACTGCTCCTGCGCAGATGGTGTCCTATCCGAGAGGAGCGATGTGAACTGGTCTTTTTGCCGCTGGACTTCGGGCTGACTGCGACTGCCGGCAAGCCCAAGAGGCCGATGATCAGAAATGTAATTCCAAACTTTGCCAGAGAGTTCGACCGCATAAGCCTCCATTTTGAAGCCGGGGATATCCCCGGACCCAATTTGGGGAAGTTCTTAAGGGTGAGAAGCAGCTTACCTGACCGGGAGGGCTTTTGCACCCGAAAATATTGCCCTCGAAAAACCCGGTAGTACACCTCACCTTTGGGGAGGTGAGATGCACCATTAGTAACCAGTTCTGCTCCGAGTCTCAGGATTTTCTGCAGCTCCGCGCCAAAGTGCGACGGCAGGATATGACCGATATCCTGCCGTCAGGTTGTTTATCTACAACTACTTACGTTTACGGAAGCGTGCCGGCGAGGAAGATCGTGCTGGCGTTCCGTCCTCGTCCTTGGCGGACCAGGAAGACTACATCCTGGCCAGTCTTGAGCTGGCCGGTGATGCGGCGGAAGTCGTCCTCGCTGTTTACCGGCTGCTTGTTGACCTCGAGGATCACATCGCCGCGGCTGAGGCCGATGTCCTCGGCGAAGGATCCGGGCTTCACATCACTGACGATTACACCTTTATTTGCCGGAATTCCCAGGCGATCGGCCATATCTGGCGTGATCGCTCGGACGGAAATGCCCATCTTTCCGGAGGCTGGCTCTTCCTCGCCCCCTTGCTCTTCCTCATTCGTGGCGGTATTGCCGTAGAGCTTGGCGCGATCGGCGACGGTCACCGTGGCTTCCGAGGCCTTTCCGCCGCGTTCATAGCCGATCTTTACCTTTGTTCCCGGCTTTTCGGCGGTGATGTCGGCTACGAGTTCATCTCCGGTCTTTACATGCTTGCCGTTGACGGAGGTGATGGTGTCACCGATCTTGATGCCGGCCTGGTCTGCTGGACCACCCGGTGTGACACTGGAAACAACCACTCCGGCTCCGTACATACGGGCAATGGCCGGGCTCGGCTGTGCGTTGAAGGCGACGCCGATCGAGCCGCGGACTACTTTGTGTTCCGACCCGATGAGCTGGTTGTAAACATCGACGACGATATTCGAGGGCAGAGCAAAGCCGACGCCCTGGTACCCGCCGGACTCGGTAAAGATGGCGGTGTTGATGCCGATGACTTCAGAATTCATGTTGACCAGCGGCCCGCCGGAGTTGCCGGGATTGATGGCTGCGTCGGTCTGAATAAAGTGCTGAAACTGGCGGCGGCTGTCGATGTCGCGTCCTTTAGAGGAGACGATGCCGGCGGTGACAGTTTCCTCCAGCGCAAATGGGCTGCCGATGGCCAAAACCCAGTCGCCCACGTTCATAGAATCCGAGTTGCCGAGCTTCGCCGCGGTAAGCGGATGATCAACGTCAATCTTTATGACTGCCAAATCGGTTTCGGCATCGGTGCCTACGACTTTCGCGTCATGCTGGACTCCCGGGGGATCGCCGTCGAGCTTCACGCGAATGCGATCGGCTTTATCCACCACGTGCTGGTTGGTGATGATGTATCCCTTTGGATCGACAATCACGCCGGAGCCAAGGGAGTGCTCAGTCGCTCCCGCTCCGCCCTGACCGCCAAATGGGCTCGCGCCCTGGCCTCCGAAGAAGCGATCGAAGAAGTCCTGAAATGGGTCTTGATCGTCCTGGTCGGGAGGCGTTCCGCGGCGGCGACCTCTCGGGCTTACCGCTTTTGGCGTCGATTCCGTATTGACGTTAACGACGCTCGGCTCCAGCTGTTTGGCGACTTGGCTGAACGCGCTTGAGAGTTGTTGCGGCGCGGGAACTTTCAACTGGGTGGCGTCGGAGCTGTTCACAGTCTTGGTTGCGCCCTTTACACCACGCTGAATGACCGTACCAATAAGAATGCCGACGAATAATGTCGCAACCACAAGAACGGTAGATAAGAACCGGTGCGACCTCATGCGATCTCGTAGTGTCATGTGTGAATCCATGATCTTCCTCACCAACGGTTGGCAACCCTTAATTATAGCGAGAAGCAAACGGCAGGCAGGTCGTTGGCCGCAGGAAGGTTCCTTTCAAAGCCCAAACTTCTGATTGGTTAGACGCGTGTTCCGCAGCAATAGACGCATGTGGCGATGGAATGTTATCTCGGCAGGTTCGTCGTTATGCATCTGCAACCTTTGGCGCCGCAGCTGAGCCCAGCAACTCCGATACGAGCACGCCTCCGAGAATCAGCACGGCCCCAATCGCCGCTCGTGCTCCCAGGCGCTCGCCGAGAGCGATGTAGGACGTAATCCAGGCAAAGACCGGTTCAAGCGAGAAGATGAGGGCGGTATGCGTCGGCGAAGTGAACTGTTGTGCCCAGGCTTGAATCGTGAAGGCCGCCGCTGTCCCGAGAAGTGCTGTAATCAGGATCGCCCACACCACGCGGGGAGTCCAGACGATGTGCGGATGCTCGAGCATGGGTGCGGCAATGCCCATAAGCAGCGCCGATGTGGCCACCTGCAGAAACCCAATTTGGGCAAATGAATGCCGCTCAGTCGCGTGTCCGAGAAAGATGATTTGGAAGCCAAAACTGATGGCGCAGCCTAGGGTGAGCAAGTCGCCGCGATTCACGCTTTCCCATGCGCCGAGGCCGCTTTCACTCGCTGGAACGGTGAGCAGAAATAGACCGACCACAGCGGCAAGCACGCCCAACGCTGTCCACGTCCGAATTTTGCGGCCCCAGAAAACGATGAGAAACAGCGGTACAAGCACGACGGAAATTCCGGTGATGAAAGCGGATTTGGAAGCCGTTGTCAGTCGCAAGCCTGTTGTCTGAAATTCATAACCAAGACCAAGGAAGATTCCAGTGATTGCGCCCGCAATCAAGGCCTGACGCGTGATGTGGAAGAGTTCGCGATGAAATACAACTGCGAGAGTCACGGTCGCCAGCACCATACGGACGAAGTTGAACATCAGCGGCGTGGCGTCCTGCTCGACGGCATCTTTAATCAGAACGAACGTCGTGCCCCAGACGAACGTGACGAGCACAAGGAGTATATGGGCTTTCAGGGCTCTGGACATGCAAGTAGTGAGAATAACAATACAGGGAGTCCGAGGTTCAATTCGGGAACGGGCTTCACCACAGGTGAAAGATGGTCAGAATTCCGACCGCAATGAACGCCAAAAAGAGAATGACGCCAATCATCAGCATCGCAAATGCCCGTTTTTCCTGACCCGGTTTGGGAATTGATATGCCCAAAAACGAAATGTACATCCAGAACAGATTCCTCCGTGGGTCCGGGTCGGGAGGCGGTTCTGGTGGTATACGGCCAGGCAAGCCCATCCCGTCACTATAACAACGCAAACGCAGCCTCCGGCGCGCCGATGTCTGCAGTTACCCGAACACCACGCGACTTGATCACTGGATTTTTCACTTTTCCACAACTATCTTCAATCCTTGCAATCTGATACAACGTGCAGCAGCTCCGCCGCATCGAAGTTTGGGAGGGTAACTCCATTACAGCGCCAACAGCAACGCCAAAGGAAAAACCGATCACACAGCCTAGAACTCCGGCGCGACGAACCGCCAACCCTGGA
>DASTZZ010000022.1 GCA_035764005.1 Terriglobales bacterium | reverse complement strand
CGCGCGCGACCTTTGCGGAAGAAGCGAACGTCGGGAGATCTGCTGAGTGCTGTCGCAGGCGCCGGCGGAAGGGTATCTTCATCCCCACCGGAGCCGATCAGGAACCTACTACAGCACCATGCCGGCAACGCGAACGCAAAGCCAAGTGCCGGAGGCACGAAAGGTGAAAGCCCAGGACAAAGTCCTGGGCGACCAACAGAAATGACGGAGTCCCGGAGGGACGACACTTATTTGTGACTTGAACATCAGGTTTGAATCATCGTTCCGACTTCGAGGAACCACGAGAAAGAACTCTAAACAGCATGATCAACACGGCAGCATAGATAAGCCCGTTCACGATAGTCATCGTTGCATTTATCTGGAGTTGCGTGGCGGAGTGGACTCCCCAAAGAACCATTCCGAGATACATTCCGGGATATTGAAGCGCAACCAGCGCGCGTCCGAATGAGGTGTCGAGTCCCGCAGGAGTTTGCGGTATGAGCGTTAAAAGAACGCCGGAAAAGAAGATGCCAACAATTACGGATAAGAACACTTGTGTTGAAAATCTCATTTCTGACAGTGTGAGTACCGTCCCTCCGGGACTCGAATTCTAAATGACTCTAGCCCAGCACTTCGTGCTGGGCTTTCACATTTCGCGCCTCCGGCGCTGAAGACCAAACACACCTTCGTGACCTCCGTGTCCTCCGTGTTCAATCTTTTTCATGAACCTCAATTTCGATAACGGCTCGCTGCCCCAATCCCTGCGCCAAACCACCGACGCCTCCGCGCAAGCCGCGCAGCAGATGCGCGAGCAGTTCCAGCAATCCAGCGCCGAGATCCAGAAGATCACTGCCGCAACGGTCCGCGATCAGAGCCAGCAATGGAACATGGTCTTCACGACCATGAATCGCGGCTTTGCGAACACGGTTACGCAGATGAGCAGCAGCTCGCGGACACTACAGCAGAACATCGCGCGCGTGCTCGACCAGATCCTCGCCGACTTCCTGCGCATGCTCGAACGCATGGTCGCGCAGTGGGTAGCACAGCACACGTTCATGCAGGTCTTCGGCATCGCCTCGCAGAAGACCGCGTCGGCAGCAAACATCGCAAGCTCGGCAGCAGATGGAGCAGCAGCGGCCTATGCCTCGGCGGCCGCAATTCCCATTGTGGGATGGTCGATGGCTCCCGCCGTAGCCGCCGACGCCTACAGCAACATCCTCGGCTTCGAAGCCCTGAACGCCTTCGCCGCCGGCGGCATCGTGCCCGATGACTCGCTAGCCTTCGTTCACAAGAACGAAATGGTTTTGCCGGCGAGCTTGTCATCAGGCTTGTCGCAGATGATCACCGATGACGAAGGCGGCGGCAGCAACATGCACATCAACTTCTCAGTCTCCGCGACAGACTCAAAGAGCTTCGAAGGCCGGTTGCATGAGCATGCTGATGCGCTGGTGCAGGTGATTAAGCGAGCTTGGAGACACGGAAAGTTCTAAGTGCCAACGGTTTGTCATTCCGAAGCCGCTGCTTTTGCGGCGAGGAATCCCTACGGATGCCCATGCTGCTCTGCGCGTATATCGGCAACATCAGACCCGCATGAACACTCCGCAGACAAACAGGTCTAATACAAAAAATAGAAATGCCCAGAACGTGTAAAGAGCAGGCTCTCGTCTAACCAATGCGGTAATGGCGAATGCTACTGACAGGAATTGCCCAACAAGGAACACCCAAGCTGCAAGCCTGAGATTAATCGGCATTCGCCATGGCCAGTTGGACCTCTCATGGAGAGGATGTTGTGGTGCTCACCGGAGCTTATTGGCATGAAGGCAAACAAAATGCTCCAGCAAAGAAGCAGCTCGATCATCGACGTCCATAGGGCTTTTATCGCGTATTTCGGCTCAGCCATTGTTCCGATGATGCATTGAGGAAGTGGGTCAGGCGTGCGAAATTTTTAATCCCACGCTTCAAGAAAAGCAATAGGGATTCCTCACTTCGTTCGGAATGACAAGACAGAAAAAATGTCGAATGCACAATTTCCCGATCTCCGCGGCCTGGCCTGGGACTACACGCTCACTCCCACGTTCTCGACCGGCATCCAGCAGGCGACAAGCGGACGCGAGGTGCGCTCGGCGTTCTGGAGCGCGCCGCTGTGGAAGATATCGCTCACGTATGAATTTCTGCGCGATGACGCGCAGCACGTCGATGCCAACGGATACTCCGAACTGCAGCAACTCGTCGGCTTCTTTCTCGCGAGGCAGGGCTCATTCGATTCGTTTCTGATCGATCTCGCGCAGCTAACGCGCAAGCCGCTCGATTCGACCATTTCGGGACAGCCGATCGGCACAGGCGACGGCAGCACGACGAGCTTCCAACTGGCACGCAACATCGTCGGCTATCTCGAGCAAGTGCAGAACCCCGCAGGCCAGAGCGCGACCGTGTACGTCGCGGGCGTTCGCAAGACGCAAGGCGTGGATTACACGATCGCGAACGGGATCGTGAGCTTCGCGTCACCGCCGGCGAGCGGAGCCGCAGTCACGGCGGATTTTCAATGGCTCTGGCGCGTGCGCTTCGCGCAGGATGAATTGGAGTTTGGGAATTTTATGTATTTGCTTTGGGAGTGCAAGAAGGTGGAGTTAGTCGAGGTACGGCTCTAACGCTGTGATTCCGAACGCTCCTGATTTGTCATTCCGAACGAAGTGAGGAATCCCTACTGTACCCATACAGTTTCGGCTCAGTAGGGATTCCTCAGCCGCAAAAAGCGCGGCTTCGGAATGACAAGACGGATAAACATCATGAAATCCGCCACACCCGCATTCATCACCTGGCTCGCCGCAAACACCGAGTTCATCATGGCCGAACTCTACGACCTCACGCTCGCGGACGGCACCGCCCTCCACTACATACCCTTCGACCGCAGCCTCGAAGTCGGCGGCACGACGTATCTCTCCGGCCCGCCGAACTTCAGGCGTGGAGCAGTCGAAGAAGTAATCGGCGTTTCCAAAATCGGAACTCTCAGCCTCGAGATTCACGCCAGCCCTTCCGACCTGATCGGCGGCGTGCCCATCCTGCAGAAGATCGCGCGCGGCGACTTCGACAAGGCGCAGATCACGGTGCGTCGGCTGTTCATGGATTCGGCGCTCAACCAGCAAGGGATGGTGATTCGCTTCGTCGGCAACATCGGCGATCTCGATCAGCTCTCGCGCACGATGGCCAAGTTCACCTGCAAGAGCAAAGTCGAAGACCTGAACATCCAGCTCCCGCGCAACATCCTGCAGCCCACGTGCATGCACACGCTCTTCGACGCCGGATGCACGCTGAACAAATCCGCCTTCGCCGTGAACGGAACTGTGCAGGCGGGCAGCACGGTCAACAAGCTGATCACGAATCTCACGCAAGCCGACAGCTACTTCGACAACGGCCAGCTAATCTTCACCTCAGGCGCAAACAACGGCCACGTCGCCGCGGTGAGAACATACACAAACTCCGGCGGGACGGTGTACTTCTTCGTGCCGCTGCCGACAGCGCCGGCAATCGGCGACACGTTCACGATCTATCCCGGGTGCGATAAGACGCAGGCGACGTGCACGGCGAAGTTCTCGAATCTTGCAAATTTCGGGAGATTTCCTTATGTGCCTGCGCCGGAAACCGCGTTGTGAGTGGAGTCAGTGGACTTAGTGGACACGGTGGACTTCATGGACAGTCCACCTCGTCCACTTCGTCCAGTCAGTCCACTCGTGATCGTGTTCGCGAAATCGCACGCTCCTGGCTAGGAACGCCGTATCACCACATGGGCCGCATTAAAGGCGTGGGCGTGGATTGCGCGATGTTCCCGCTCGAGGTCTATCGCGAGGCAGGGCTGATCGGCGACATCGAGATCCCGTTCTACCCGCCGGATTGGCATCTGCATCGATCGGAGGAGATTTATCTCAAAATCGTGCAACAGCGAGCTTTGGAGCTGCGCGGCCACGCGCCTCCGGAGCCTGGCGACTTCGTCTTGTACCAGTTTGGGCGGACTTGGAGCCACGGCGCGATTGTCGTCGACTGGCCGGTCATTATTCATGCTGTCGTGCAACATGGCGTGATTTTGTCTGAGGGAGAGAACGACGGAATGTTGGTGGGCCGGAAACGAAGACTCTTTCGCGTGGTTCAAGCGGCAATTGAAAACCTGCCGCAAAACATCGATTACCAGCAATACGTGTAATTACCAGTTCTGCCCAGACCAAAGATATCGACAGGCTTAGGATAATCACCAAATCGCTTTACTTCGAAATAAGCAGGCCGTCCATAGCTGTAGGTTTCCCGAAGGGTGACTGGAATGGTTTTACGATTGCTGGATTTCAAATACTCCAGGAAGTCATTTGAATACACAAAAAGGTAGCAATCATGATTTTCTGGAAAAAGAAGCATGATTTTCTGGTTACCTTCTCTATCAACTGAGGGCGCCAGGTTGGTGGATTCTGAATCCTTTCCCGCGACCCACGTCATCTCGTAGGTTATGGTCCGAGTTCGGAATGCATAGGTAGCCCAAAGCGCTGCCCCGAGGCCAACAATCACAAAGCCCAATAGGGGCCATCTGTTTCTGCGTCTTGCGGGCGGCTGTGAGCGCTCGGCGGGCAAGGAACCAGCTCCTGATAAACAGCAATAACTCTAGTTATGACAGTCTCTGAAATCCAATCGTGCCTCTTTGCACGTGACACGAAGGTAACGTCAAAACGCTCATACGAAATGCAGTGAATGGCTGCTGATTTATGTAATTGGGCAGTCTCTAGCATTTCTCTTGCCGGATAACTCATGTCTTTGTTCTCACCCAAGCGCCCCGTAGCCCAGCAACCCACAGTCCTGCACACGCTACGCGTACAGACCGCCTCCTACGGCCAGGCGATCCCGATCGTTTACGGCCAGAATCGCATTTCGGGAAAGTTGATCTGGTATGGAGACTTCACGCCGATCGCGCAGACTTCGAAACAGGCGACTGGCGGCAAAGGGCTCGGCGGCGGCACGACTCGGACTACGAGTTACACGTACACCGCTGCCGTGGCGATTGCGCTGTGCGAAGGGCCCATTCAGCAGCTATGCAATGTTTGGGACACGAAAGGCACGCTGCTGCTGGTTGCGGCTTCGGAGAACTTCACGGTTCCGACCGGTGGCGGGAGTTATCAGGTTGCGCAGCATGCGAATTACGTTGCGCATTACGGAGTGGCGCGGGCCGATGCGTACTCGGTGGTCGCGAATGACTTCGGCTCCGATGGGCCGGTGACGCTTGCGGGAACGCAGAAGACGCCGATGTCGCTGGTGGCGAGTTCACCTGCTGCCGGACAGTACACGCTCAATCCTGCGACGGCGACATTCGCGCTCTCGGCGGCCGATGCGGGCAAGCAGGTCACGATTACCTACGTCTATGCTGTCCCAAATTCGAACTCCAACGGACAGCCTCTGCAGCAGCTTGCGCTGACTCTGTTCACGGGAACGCGTCCGCAGTCGCCATGGCCGTATCTCACGTCGAATCATCCTGGGCAGGATCTTGGGTACAACGGCATCGCCTACGTCGCCGCGTCGGCGATGGACCTGGGCAGCTCGGGCTCGCTGCCAAACTATACGTACGAAGTTCTCGGGCTTCTGCCGTTCGGCGGCGGCATCACCGATGCCGAGCCGGGCGCGATCATCAACGATCTGCTCACGAATCCCTTCTACGGCGCGAGCTGGCCGAGTACGCTGATCGGCGACTACTCGAATTTCTCGGCATATGCGATTGCCAACGGACTCCTCTTCTCTCCCGTGATCGACGCGCAGCAGACGGCGGCGGCGATCATCGACGATCTGGCTGACTTGGCGAACGGCGCGGCCATCTGGTCGGAAGGCGTGCTGAAGCTGAAGAGCTTTGGCGATACGACCACGATCGCCAATGGCGCGATCTTCATCCCCGATACGGCACCGGTCTATGACCTGAGCGACCGCGACTTCATCCGTAAATCGAACGACGATCCGGTAATCGTCACGCGCAAGTCGCGCGCCGACGCCGTGAATGACGTGAAGATCGAGTTCGTGAATCGCGCGAACTCCTACAACGTCGAGATCGCCGAGGACAAAGACGACGCCGGCATCGCGCTTTACGGACTCAAGTCGGGCACGCCGCGCCAGGCGCACGCGATTACCGATGCGACGGTTGCGAAGAAGGTCGCGAACCACAAGCGGCTGCGCTCGGTGTACATCGACGGCGGCAACAGCTACCGCTTCACGCTGGGATGGCAGTACATCCTGCTCGAACCGATGGACCTGGTCACGCTCACCGATTCCAATCTGGGACTCAGCAAGCATCCGGTTCGCATTACCTCAATCAAGGAAAACGATAACGGCGAGCTGGATTTCGAAGCCGAAGATTTTCCCTGGGGCACGGCGACTCCGACCGCCTATCCATATTCTTCCGGCGCGGGATTCGCTCCGAATCAGCAGGCCGATCCGGGCAGCGTGAATGCGCCGATCGTCTTCGAGGCGAACAACCGCATGTCGCTCTCGACCGCCTACGAGCTGTGGATGGGCGTGAGCGGCGGCCCAAATTGGGGCGGATGCCATCTGTGGCTCTCGATCGACGGCAACAGCTATCGCCAGATCGGAACGATTCATGGCGCGGCGCGCATGGGCGCGCTCACTGCGTCGCTTGCGAGCGGAGCCGATCCCGATGTGACCAACACGCTCGCGGTCGATCTGAGCCAGAGCGCCGGCACGCTTACCAGCGGCACGCTAGCCGACGCCGACCAGTACCACACGCTGTGCTACGTCGATGGCGAGCTGATCACCTACGAGACCGCCACGCTCACCGGCGCGAACAAGTACAACCTCACGTATCTGCGGCGCGGAAGCCTCGGCTCGCCGATCAGCGCGCACAGCGCAGGCTCGGCATTCCTGCGGCTTGATGATGCCGTCTTCGTCTATGAATTCGATCCCACGCTGGTGGGCAAGACGATTTATCTGAAGTTCACCAGCTTCAACAAATTCGAACTGATGGAGCAGTCGCTGGCGAATGCCACGGCGTATCAGTTCACGATCAGCGGCAGCTTCGGCGGAGGCGTCCGCCAGGCAACGTGGCTCCCGCCGATCTTCTCGGCAGTCGCCACGCCGACCGGCATCACCTTTTATTGGAACGGCACCAACGGCTCCGGTTCGCTGCTGCTCTACCGCGACGACGGCACGCCCAGCTACGCGGAGTTTGGATTGCTGGCTGTGACAGGATTGAGCGCGAATACAACGTACTACTTCTATCCGTATGTTGATCAGTCGCTGATCGTGAATTCGCTGGGGCTTGATGCGGTGCAGTTTGTTGGTGGAGGAGTAGGCTCGCCTGCGATCGCGCTCACGTCACGATCGCAAGCAGCGGCAGTCGCGCAGGGCGGATTGAATCGCATTCCATTGTCCGATGGCGCGATTGCGGTGACAACTCCCAATTCGGGAATGGCGACGTTTACGGGATTGGGAGGGAGCTTGAGGAAGGTTTAATCCTCGCTCCACGCGCCTAACGGTCTGTCATTCTGAGGCCCGTTCTTGGCCGAAGAACCTCCCGCAATGGCTGGGACTTAATTGCTCTTTCCTGGCTCTTCGGCCAACGCTGCCGGATTCTCGTGAAGGAGCCAGGACAGAGCGTTCAAGACTAAATGCATTCCGGGAGGTCCTTCGCCCAGAAGAGGGGCTCAGGATGACAATCGGCAAAGGATTTCGGTATTGGACACGATTAACACTCGCGGCCGCGAGCGCGTTTTCTTTTGAGGGCTCGAATGAGCGCGGCTGAACCTCCTGGTTCCTGGAATCGGCTGATGACTGTAACTGCGATTTTTCGCCAATCACGTGCCGGGACGGGGTGTCGAACGGGCACGGTCGATAAATCCAATGAACGTCCGCAACTCAAGCGTAAAAGCGTTGTCGTGGCGAAGAGCCGAATCGAAAGGGAACCTGTGCTGGTAACCAACTGCCAGTCGGCAACAGGCCAGATCTTTGGAGAGGTCGAACACGGCTTGCACTTGCCCTGCTGCGAATCCTCCTAATCCGCCTTGTCCCCACCTCTTCCCAATCGACGGTATGCCCATAAGCCAGAAACGCTTGCCACCGCACCGGAACTCCCATCCGTAGCAGCGGAGTATTGGCACGCGCCAACGGAAGTCTGCTGTGACTCCATTTCGCTGCTGGACTCGGTCAAAGCCAATACCAACGTCGAACGTTTGTGTCCGAATGCTGGGCAGCTTGGGGAACCAAACCGAGAACAATGCTGGGTCTAAGTAAATGCCGGCGGCAATACTTGAATTGGTGAATGGATTCCGATTGCTGCCAATTGTGAAGTGCGCACCCGCATCAATATTGTCTGACCAAAGCGGTGTCGTGGATGCTAGCAGAAGCAAGACTGCACCGAACAAAACTTGTTTCACGTGCGAACTGTAGCACGACGAGACACTCCAGATGAATGGCTGCTGAGTATAGGCGATTTCACTCAGTTGAGAAATCATGATTTCCGGCTACTACATTCTTCCCATCAGCGTTTTTCACGCAGCAGCCTCAAAAGAGCCGTTTCATGCCTGCGCGCACCAGATCGATCCCGCAGGGCGGGACGTGATCTGCTGGGCGCGGTTTCCCGATCCCGGACATGAGCAGCGGTTTCTCGCACGCGAAGGAGTCGAGCCGCTGCCCGATGCGACGCGCAATCAGCCGATCACAGACGATCATGCCATCAGGCTGCAGAGATATGGAGTCCGGCCAGGACATACGACGATGGA
Organism: Terriglobales bacterium; assembly: GCA_035764005.1. NCBI lineage: Bacteria > Pseudomonadati > Acidobacteriota > Terriglobia > Terriglobales > Terriglobales bacterium. Next base: position 19,217 of record DASTZZ010000022.1, on the reverse strand, counting down.
TGTATGCGATCGGCTCGTTGCAGTGGTCGGCCACTGCATGAAGCTGCCGAGCTAGCACAAAACCAGCACTCAGCACTCGGCATTCGGCACTCAGCTAAACCTTAAAACCTAAAGAGCTTTCGATGAAACGCATTCTTGCGCTTATTGCCTATTGCTTATTGCCAATTGCCTGTTTCTCGCAGAACTGGACCACCGTTTCGGCCTCGAACCTCACCGATCTCAACCAGCAGAAGCTGGCTGCGGGGAGCATGTGTTTTCTCGGCACCGATCAGAACGACATTCCGATCAGCTTCCAGGTTGGCGGTGGAGGACAGGTGCTGGCGCGTCCGTTCTGTGTGCCGGTCACGAATGGATCGTCGGCGTCGCTGCTCGTGCCCAATCCGCAGAACACGCAGCCGCAGGGCATCTACTATCGCGTGACTGTCACCGATTCAGCCACGGGACAGCTTGTGCTGCACTACACCCAAGTTTCTTTTTCCGGCGCGAGCTTCAATCTGGATCAGTACGCGCCGCAGTATCCGGGACTGGTAACGGCTCCGGGAGCGGTCAGCACGCCGGGCAACTTCACCGTGAACGGCAATCTCAGCGTGACCGGCAGCATCAGCGGGACGTATGTCTTTGACAGCTCGGCGTACTCGGCCTTGAGTTCGAGCGCGGCTTACGGAACTTTTCAGTCGGTGAGCGATAAGCAGCGCGGCGTCTTCGTGCAGAACTATCCGCAGACGCGCTGGATTCCGATCTCGCCCTGGCTGAACCTCGATCACTTTGCCAAGGGCGACGCGTTTTATCTGAACGCCGGCTGCAGTGCGATTGCATCCAGTTACACGGTTTCGTGCGCAGGCGCGAACTTCGGTAGCGCCGATGTGGGAAAGCTGGTCGTGCTCTTCGGCGCTCGGGCAAACGGCTCTGGTGCAACGGCGACGACTTCGCTTTCGGGCGGCGCACTCACTACGCCAACTGTGACTGCTGCCGGCAGCGGGTATCTCACTCGTCCGACGGCGACAGTGAGCGGCCTCACCTGTACCTACAATCCGGAACTCAAGGTCAACCTCTCGGGATCGAACTACGCCACAGCCAACACGGTTTCTTCCATCACTGTCGTTTATGGTGGATCGGGCTGCACAGGTACGCCCTCGATCACGATCACTTCTGGCCCGTCTCTTGCGCTCGCCGGAACGATCGCCAGCGTGACCAACTCGACCACCATCGTACTCGCGACGAACATCGCGCCTTCCGTGACCGGGAGCAGCCTCTCGATGCTCTACGGATCAGACGACACGGCTAACATCAACTCCGCCCTGCAGGCGCTCGCGCCGAATACGGACGAAGGATTGAATCCCATTTCAGTCTATTGCGGACGGCTCTACATGACCTCCGGCCCGATCAACATTGTGAACAAAGCCATTGATCTGGTCTCGCCCGGTCCGGGCAATCTCAGCTCGGCGAATGCACAGCAAGGCTGCGGATTCTTTCTGGCAAACACGAACTACTCGAGTCCGACCGATGCCATCTACATGGCCGGCGCGCAGTTCAGCAGCCTGAAAGGCGTTCACATCTTCAGCGTCTCAGGGAACAAGCAGCGAGCTGCGATTCGACTCCAGCAGCCGGGCGGCTCGACGACCAACCACAACAATCAGTACAACCGATTTCTCGACAACATCATTGGTCCCTGGTACACGGGCGGCGCAAACGGCAGCGATCCTGAAGCCAACGCTTGCTTCACCGGATCGTTTACGCTGAATCAATGCGCGCAGTTCCAGTACGGCTTCTTCTTCGATCAGCCGAATGCGAACAACGACCAGATGATGTTCACGAACAACATGGTCGTCGGCGCGGATATCGGCTTCTACCAGTACGCGAATCAGTCCGCCGAGCTGCTGCTCGATCGCTACATGTGTGACGGCTGCGCGGTTGGCATCAAGGCCAACGCCAATATGGCCGTGCGCGATGCCGATATTTCCAATGCTTCCGATTGCGACATCGTGCTCGGCGATACAGCTTACAGCGGGACCAACCTGGGAATTGTGCTCGATCTGCAGCACTACACCTCCGAGGCCGGGCACCGCTTCCTCTGCGGGGATGCGCAGACCTCGGCTGTCGATAACATTTCGATCTTCCTGCACGGACAGATCAACTGGCAGGCGACGTCGAGCACGATCAAGAGCGGCACGATCATCGACTTCAGCGGCATGAACTTCGGTCCGAACATCTCTCTGGCAGGCGATCAGAACATCATGCCCAACGTGCTCGGCACTCTTCCTGCCACAACGGCGCCGCTGAACATGAACTGGTATATTGCCGGAGCGGCGAATGGTCCCAATCTGGTTCAGAACGGGCCGGACGTTTCCGCCAACGTCCCCGATCCGCCTATTACGAATTTTAAGAACCTGCAGCTCACGTATCCCGACTTCCGCCACTCGCAATGGGTGAAGCGCGACTGGACGCTCAACGTCGGACAAGGACAGCGCTGCCATACCGACATGATCTACTTCGGCGGAGATCCGGACTCGATTGAATGCAACAACACGACGGTGCTGGGCAAGAACCGCATCTTCGGCGAGCTGCTCGTTAACTCCATCGGCTCGCCGACTTCGCCGACCTGCAGCAAGCTTTCCGGCTCGGGATCGACGACGTACTTTTACAAGCTCGCCGGAGTCGTGGCAGGAATCGTCGGGCCAGCATCATCGGAAACGAGCTGCGCCAGCCAGGCAGCTTCCCTTTCGAGCTCCGCGGTCAATCAGGCCTGCGCCGTGCCCGTCGCCGGAGCGCAGCAGTACGCGATCTACGAATCGACCAGCACGGGAGCGGAAAAGCTGCTGGCGACAGTGGCCGCCGATCAGATGGTCGCGGGAGCGAGCAACACCGTCTGCTACAACGACGCGGTCGGCGGAGCTGCAGGCGCGTCGCCGGTGAGCACCGATTCGACCGGTGGGGCGACCTTCCAAGGTCCCATTTCGGCACAAGGGCTCACGCTTACCGGTGGAAGCGGACTTGCAGTTCCGTCGCTCAACATCAACGGCGACGGCAATATGACGAAGAACCCACGTATCCCCTGGACTGCTTATCTCAGCAGCACTACCAACAACACCGGCATCACCTTTGCGCAGTGGACCAACAGCGCGCCGGTGAAGATCGTCAGCATCTTTGGAATCGCGACCGGCGCGCCCGCCGGTTGCACTTCGTCGATTCAGTTCTTCGTGCATGACGTGGCGCAGAGCTCGAATACGTCTGCAGCTACGCTCGCCAACGGCGCAGGCAATACCAGTCTCGTCAATCCCAACTTTTCTGTTGCGAGCGGCGACACCATCCAGTTGCAGTACACCGCCTCCGGCTGCACCACGCAGGCGAGCGGAGTGAATGTGACGGTGGAAGTCGAACCGCAGTAAACCCGACACCGGAACGGCGAACACGAAGGTCACGGAGGGAACACATTGAGGTCACGAAAAAATTCTTTGTGACCTCTTTCTGTTGCCTTCGTGAACTTCGTGTTCGCTCTTCCCGGTCTTCGCAGGAGCAATCAATGAGTCTAAAGAAGAATTCTGTAATTCCGCGTTTGCCCAAGCCCAACGCGCACACGCTGCTTCTCGTGCTCGTGCTCATCGGCGGATGGGTCGCTAACTTCGCTACACTCTCAGCACGCATGGCCGATGTCGAGAAGAATCAAGGCAAGCTGGAGCAGCGCTTCGATCGCGACGTTGTACCGCGTCCGGAGCAGGAGGTTCGCGATCGCATGCTCGATCAACGACTCGCACAGATGCAGCGCACGCTTGATGCGATTGAGCAGGAGCTGCAGAGGAAGCATTTCTAGACGGCACTTTCAGCTTAGAAGCTCAGCCGCTTAGCAGCTCAGGAGCTTGTTTTCATGGCCAACTTTGACGAAGCTTTTGCCTTTGTCCTGCGCAACGAAGATCCCCACTTGAGCGGAGTCGTTACCGAGGACTCGGGCGGACTAACTCGGTTTGGCATCGCAGAGCGATTTCATCCCGATTTGGGAGATAAGTTCTATACCGAATCTGCCGAAGAAGCTTTGTCGGTTGCGCGGGAGATCTATCGTTCCGAGTACTGGAATCCGATTCACGGCGACGAGATGAACGATCAGCAGGTTGCCACCAAGATGCTCGACATGGCAGTGAACATGGGGGTGCGGCAGGCGATGGTGCTGTGTCAACGCGCACTCAACGCAAGCACGACATTTCAGCTCGACGAAGATGGCGTGCTCGGGCGACGAACGCTCACTGCCGTCAATGAATGCGATCCGGCTTTGTTACTGATTCGCCTCCGCGAGAACTGCGAGGGCTTTTATCAGCACCTCGCTGCGACGCGTCCAGCATCGCGGCAGTATCTACGCGGGTGGCTGACCCGAGCGCAAGCTTGAACGGCAAAGGCAACAGCAAAACCCGACGCGGATCACACGGACGCTTCGCGCACGGATTTCAGGGATCTTTCAATTGGGGTAGCAACAAATCGTTGATTTCTTAGCTTTCCAACACTCCGCGTGAATCCGCGTCCCATCCGCGCAATCCGCGTCAGGTTTTTCGCTCTCCCACCAAGGTGCGTCTTTATGAGTATTCACAAAGTGTATCTTTCGCTTTTGGCAATCGCTTGCGTGCTCGTGCTCGTCGTCGGCTCTGCATGGCGGGATCACGTTCGCGATGACGCTCGACGCGATGCCGTAATCGAAACGCAGAAATCGAATATCAGTCAGATTGAGCAGCGCATTACCGCCGCTCAGAACGATGCTGCTTCGCGTCTGGCGGAACTTGAACGTGAGCGCAAGGAGTTGCTCGCGCAACCCGCGCGTGCTCCTGAAGTGATACGCGAGCTGGTGCCGATGCACGCTCCCATTCAGCCGACCGGCAATGCTGCAAAAGGTTCACCGGATGCTCCTAGCGCGACGCTCACCCGCGACCAGCAGGTCGATCTCGCGCAGTATGCGCTCGGCTGCAAGGAATGCTCGATCAAACGCGATCAGCTTCAGCAGCAGACGAAGGATCAGCAGGAGATCATCTCGCGGCAGAAGGTCGAGCTCGAAGCCGCGAGGAAATCCGCGAAAGGCGGCAATGTTTGGCAGCGCACGAAGCGTATCGCCAAATGGGGAGCGATCTTCGGCGCGACCGGTTACGTGATTGGGAGGACACAGCGATGACGAAGCTTTCCGAAGCATTTCAGGAGATGGTCGGCGTGTTGAACGCGCTGATCGGCGTGCTCAATGCGGTGCATACGAATGTGTGGGCGATCCTGCTTGTATTCTTCGCTGTTGGTCTTTATCACGATGGCAAAGACGGCGCTGCGCTGGCGATCAGCACGGGAGCGTTTACGATGTTGCAAGCGGCGAGAACCGGAGAAAAAGCCTAGGCTGGCTAATATCCCCATTCTTTCAAAATGGGAAGTACATCCGACAGCGTTAGTTCGTTGCGGGCAGCTAGTCTTTTGTCTTCGCCTGAGTAGACAATGCTCAATGTATTTAGTGGGAACCCAGAAATGTGTTCGACCTCGTAATTAAGACAGATCTGTTCTTTGAAGGTTCCGTCAGCGCTCATATATTCTTTGCGACCTTCGAAAATTTCTTGTTCGCCGATCCAGCGATAACCGTTTTCATCTCGGCGAAAAGCAATCGTGCGGGACGTCCTTGAGTAGATATGTAACATTGCGTCATACCCCGCTCCTGGCTTCGACTCCCAAGTAACCTTCGCTCGTGCTGGAATTGGTGTGAAGCCGTACCGAGTTCGGTCAAATTTTGCTGCTGCCTTTAGGAGTGGCTGAATGCGGGGATCGTCCATCGTCACTCTTTGTGGAAATATCCCACAACCAACGTTTACGCACGCTAACAAGCCAAGGAGGATAAGACGTTTAGACATTCTCCTTTAAAGTACCGTAGTTGCAGCACTCGTGAATGGTTTTTCGGTTCTCTTTTAGCACGGCAGTGCTATGACACTCGTGGGCTCTACCACGATGGCAAAGATGGTGCGGCACAGACGATAGTACGGGGCGTTTACGACGCTGCGGCCGGAAACTGCGATGAGCCTGCGTTCCGAATGACAAGAGAGCCTTCGCTTAGTAGCTTAGAAGCTGCCCTATGCACGCCATCGCCATCATTCCTGCCCGACTTGCTTCGACCCGCCTCCCTCGCAAAGTTCTGCGCGACATTGTTGGACGTCCTATGCTGGCCCATGTGGTCGAGGCGGCGCGGCGTTGCCCGCAGCTTGCCGATGTGATTGTCGCCACTGATTCAGACGAAGTGCTCGCCGTTTGCAAACAGCATGGATGGCGGGCGGAGATGACTTCTTCTGCGCATCGCAGCGGCACGGACCGGGTGTGGGAGGTTGCTGAACGCACTCCGGCCGACGTTTATGTGAATGTGCAGGGCGATGAGCCGCTGGCGCGGCCTGAGCACATTTCGGCATTGCTGGAGCCGATGCAGGATTCTCGCGTCCTGGTCTCGACCATCAAGACGCCTTGCGCCGCAGCGGATGTGACTAATCCGAATGCGGTGAAAGTGGTTACGGATCTTGCTGGTCGCGCGCTTTACTTCACACGCGCGACAATTCCCTTTGATCGCGACAATTCCGGGACGGTGCAGCGGTTCAAGCATCTCGGCTTCTATGCCTACCGGCGTGAGGCTCTGGAGAAGTTCTGCTCCTGGCCCGAATCGGAACTGGAACGCTCTGAGCGTTTGGAGCAGTTGAGGTTTCTCGATCATGGCATCCAGATTCATTTGGCAGAGACGCCGTTCGATACGGTGGGGGTGGATACGGAAGAGGATCTGAAGCGAGTCGAAGGGATGCTGAAGGCCAGGTAATCGAACCGGTGCCGAGGTTTTCATGCATAGGCGATTCAGTGCCGCCGAATGCGGGACGGCTGGGATAGCCCACCATGAAGCGAAGCGCAATGGTGGGTAAGGCGACCAGCATTTTGGAGTCCGGCTTCCAGCCGGACGATTGAGAATCACTGTCGTTGGTCAGCAAAGGCTGCCAGCCCCCGGATCAAAATATTTCCATGAATATGCCTGATCCGACCTCTGGGCGTTTTCGTAATTAACGAGATTCTCAGTCGTCCGGCTGGAAGCCGGACTCGGGCTCCTTTGCTTGAGACCCACCATTCCGCTTCGCTCCATGGTGGGCTATTTTCAATCGTCCCGCCATTCGGCGGGACTGAATTGATCGGCTGCACTAGCGTAGATTCAGGCTGTGGCCTCGTGCTACATTTCCCTTTTCGGGAAGACTAATGCGTTAAACTCGGCGCCGATCAGCACCACGATCGACACCAGATACAGCCACACCAACAGAGCAATCACTGCCGCCAGCGATCCGTAGATCACGGCGTAATTCGCGTAATTCGTCACATACCATCCGAATCCAAGGGTTGCCCCGAACCACATTACGGTCGCCAAGACTGCTCCCGGCAATACTCGTCGCCATGACTGAGTGCGAGGAATTGCGAGGTGATAGATAAGCGCGATGACGGCGATGCTGGTCAGTATGCCAATAGTCCATCGTCCTGCCGTCCAGAGCAACAACACGGCGCCGCGTAGTTCGTAAATCGTGTGCAACGCGAGCCAGTTCTGCACCTGGTTGCCGAAACCAACAATTAACGTCGCGAACGCCATGGGAAATGCGGCGATGGGAATCAGCAGGAAGGCCATCGCGCGTTCTTTCCAGAATCCCCAGGGATTGCCTTGGATTCCGTAGGCGCGGCGAAATGCTGACATCCACGAAACCATCACACCGCTGGCTGCGGTGACTGCGACCAATGATGCCGACAAGATGACGTGGACCGGACGAATCTTGCTGGTGTTGAAGTAGGCGAGCGCAAGCGCAGTGGTGCCGGCAGGAAGAACTCTTCCGATCGCATAGGCTATTTCGCGGGTGAAAGCGACCGTGTCCTGCGACATACCGACGATCGACGCGAGGACGAGAAATGCAGGAAAGAGCGTGAGAATCGAAGAATAAGCACCGGCCTTCGCGGTGGCGAAAGCATCGTGCTCGAAAGCGCGCCACACCGCACGGCGAAAGTGCGTCACCAGGTGGAGCATTGGGAAACAGAGTAATGGATGGCAAGGCTGGTGGCTATTGAGAGATCGGTTGACCGGATCGGGTGATCGGGTTATCGTGTCACCGATTGTCAGTACCGTCTGCGGTAGCAGATGGGTGAGTCCCATGCACACCCACCCGCTACCGCGGGCGGTACTGACGTCTTCACCCGATCACCCGATTCCTATCCTGCCGCTTCCTCTTGTTGCGATGCCTGCTGCAGGCCTGTTGCCATTTCGGGAAGGATGCCTAACTCCTGGTAAATCGGACGAACCAGGCGACGGATTAGTGGCAGCTCGCGGGCGAACCAGATTGATCCGGCGATGCAGCAGGCACCAGTGATGAGCAGCGTGTCGGGTGCTCCGATGCGGTTGGCTACTGTGCCTGCTAGAAGGCTGCCGAATGGGGCCATGCCGGTGAAGGCCATGGCGTAGTAGCTCATCACGCGTCCGCGTTTGTCTTCTTCGACGATTGTCTGCAGGATGGTATTGCTCGAGGCCATCTGCTGCATCATGCCGATGCCTACGACGAACATCAAGATCAGCGACAGCCAGAGCCAGGGCGAGCGCGAGAACGCAACTAGTCCGGCGCCGAACACGGCTGCCGAGATGGCGGTCAGCCGGCCGAGTCCCAGAACGGAACGACGGGCCGCGAGGCGGAAGGCGCCGGTGAGGGCTCCGACTCCCACTGCTCCCATGAGGAAGCCCAGCGTGTGCGGTCCGCCGCCGAGAATCTTGCCGGCGAAGATGGGCATGAGCACTGTGTAGGGCATTCCCATAAGGCTGATCAAACCTAATAGAAGGAGGATGGAGCGAATGGGAGGAAATCCGGAAACGTACTTCCATCCATCGCGTAGTTCGGCAAAAGTGCTGCGTGCCGCGCGCGATTTTGGCAGCGCCGTGATGTTCATCAGCAGTAACGACGCGATCACAGCGAAATAGCTGATCCCGTCGATCAGGAAACAATAGCCTTCGCCCACGGCCGCGATCACCATGCCGGCGACCGATGGGCCAATAAGGCGTGCCATATTCACCATCGACGAATTGAGCGCGATGGCGTTGCCGAGGTCGCGGCGATCTTCAACCATTTGCACGACGAATGCCTGGCGCGCGGGCATGTCGAAGGCGTTGATTAAGCCTTGGAAGACGCTGAGCCAGAGGACGTCCCAGACAGTGATGATGTTGGCCAATGCCAGTGCGGCAAGCGCGAACGATTGCAGCATTGCGAGGACTTGCGTGACGACGAGAACGCGGTGTCGGTTCCAGCGATCGACCCAGACGCCGGCGAACGGCGCAAGCAGGAACGTTGGGATTTGTCCAGCGAAGCTAACCAGGCCGAGCAATAAGGCTGAGTGGGTGAGACGATAGACGAGCCAGCTTGTTGCGAGGCGCGTCATCCAGGTGCCGATCAATGAGACGCTTTGTCCGCCAAAAAAGAGACGGTAGTTGCGGTGGCGCAGCGCCCGCAGCATGAAAGCCAGAGTTTTTTCTTTGGGCTGATCGGAGAGCGCGGGCACAGGTGTTCAGATGCACTTCGTTCCTGCTCTGGCTCAGGAAAAGCAAAACGAAAACACGACGCGGATTGCGCGGATGCTTCGCCCGCGGATCGCCGCGGATTTTCGGGATTGTGGGTCGTAATCCAATCGACTGGCTTGCTTCGTAACTCCTCCGCGTTTATCCGCGTCCCATCCGCGAAATCCGCGTCAGGTTTTTTGGGTTCTCACAGCGATAAATTCAAAACTGAAAAAAAGCGCGGAGCATTGGCTCCGCGCTTTTTGCTTTTGCTAGTAGCTAGTCGCTAGAAGCCAGCAGCTTACTCCGCTGCCAGTTCTTCTGCTTCGCCTTCCTGGCGCATGATTTCCAGTGCGCGTTCGGCTTCGGCGTAGGCTTGGGAGACTTCTTCCTGCACCTTGGCGGCCGCCTGTTCCAACTCGGGACTTAAGCGAACGTTGCGGTAGTATTCCATGCCGGTGCCGGCCGGGATGAGGCGTCCGACGATGACGTTCTCTTTGAGTCCGCGCAGGTGATCGACTGCGCCCTGGATGGACGCTTCGGTGAGCACGCGCGTGGTCTCCTGGAACGACGCCGCCGAGATGAATGAGTCGGTCGAGAGCGATGCCTTCGTGATGCCGAGCAGCAGCGGACGTCCCGTTGCCGGGCGGCCTCCGTTGGCAATCACGCGCTCGTTCTCTTCGCGGAAGCGGAACTTATCGATCTGCTGTTCGAGCAGGAACGAAGTGTCTCCCACGTCTTCGACTTTCACCCAGCGCATCATCTGGCGAACGATTGTCTCGATGTGCTTGTCGGAGATGTTCACGCCCTGCAGGCGATAGACTTCCTGGATTTCGTTCACCAGGTATCCCTGCAGCTCTTTCTCTCCGAGCACAGCGAGGATGTCGTGCGGGTTGAGCGGGCCATCCATGAGAGGCTCGCCGGCCTTCATGCGCTCGCCTTCCTGCACGTTGACGTGGACGCCGCGCGGAACCGAGTATTCCTTTTCGGTACCGTTGTCGGCGGTAACGTAGATCTTGCGCTGCCCTTTTAAGACCTCGCCGAACTTCACCACGCCATCGATTTCGCTGATGATCGCAGTCTCGCGCGGCTTGCGTGCCTCGAAGAGTTCGACCACGCGCGGCAGGCCACCGGTGATGTCTTTCGTTTTCGTCGTTTCTCGAGGGATCTTGGCCAGCACGTCGCCCGGGAAGACCTCGTCGCCGTCCTGCACCATAAGGTGCGCGCGGCTCGGCATGAGGTAGCGCCGAGTTGTTTTGCCGCCCTTGATCGCGATCGCCGGCTGACGCTTCTCGTCGGGCGACTCGCCCACGACATGGCGCGAGAGTCCGGTGACCTCGTCCACTTCTTCGTGCAGCGTGACGCCTTCCTGCAGGTCCTTGAACTGCACGGTGCCGCCGATTTCGGTGAGGATCGCGAAGGTGTACGGATCCCACTCGACCAGCACCTGTCCAAGCTGCACATGATCGCCGTCGCCGACTTTCAGCTTCGCGCCGTACACGACTGAGTAGCGTTCTTTTTCGCGTCCACGATCGTCCACGACTGCGATCGACCCGGCACGATTCATGACCACCAAATCGCCCGATTTCGACTTAACGGTCTGCAGATTGATGAAGCGCACCGCGCCGACGTTCTTGGCTTCGAGGCGCGACTGCTCGGAGACTCGCGATGCCGTACCGCCGATGTGGAAGGTGCGCATCGTTAGCTGCGTGCCGGGCTCGCCGATCGACTGCGCCGCGATCACGCCTACGGCTTCGCCAAGCTCGACCAGACGGCCGGAGGCGAGGTTGCGTCCGTAGCACATGATGCAAACGCCGCGCTTCGATTCGCAGGTGAGCACAGAGCGAATCTTTACGCGCTCGATGCCCGCGGCCTGAATCGCGCCGGCAAGCTCTTCGGTGATCTCGCCGTTTACGTCCACGATCACGTTGCCTTCGTAGTCTTTGATCTTCTCGAGAGAAACGCGGCCCACAATGCGGTCGCGCATCGGCTCGATGATCTCGCCTGATTCCACAATGGAACCGACGTAGATGCCATCGAGCGTTCCGCAGTCTTGCTCGGAGACGATCACGTCCTGCGCCACGTCAACGAGGCGGCGAGTGAGATAGCCCGAGTCCGCGGTCTTGAGAGCGGTGTCGGCCAGTCCTTTACGCGCACCGTGCGTGGAGATGAAGTACTGCAGCACGTTAAGACCTTCGCGGAAGTTCGCCGTAATTGGCGTCTCGATAATTTCCCCCGAAGGCTTTGCCATCAAGCCGCGCATTCCCGAGAGCTGACGAATCTGCTGCTTCGAGCCGCGAGCGCCGGAGTCGGCCATGACGTAGATCGGATTGATCGCGCCGGCCTTGTCCTGCTGCTTGAGGACGTCGAACATCTCGTCGGCAACTTTTTCCGTGATGGCTGACCAGATTTCGATCACCTTGTTGTAGCGTTCGCCGTTGGTAATGGCGCCGTCGAGGTACTGTTGCTGAACGTTGATGACCTGCTTCTCGGCGTCGCGAACCAGCGTGTACTTGTCTTCGGGGATGACCATGTCGTCGATGCCGATCGACAATCCCGCACGCGTGGCGTAGTTGAAGCCAAGCGACTTGATGCCATCGAGCATCTTCACCGTGGTCTCAAGACCAAAGCGCAGATACGCGTAGTTCACAAGCTGGCCGATTCCCTTCTTCTTGAGCAGTCCGTTGATGTACGGCATGCCTTTCGGGAGCGCGTCGTTGAGGATCACGCGACCAACGGTCGTGTTCAGATACTGGCGATCGTAGTTGGTCGGCTCGGTGTGGAGCAGATCCTGATCGTCGTACGCCGTCATGAGATCGAGGACCTCGCCGGTGTAGCGCAGACGAATCGGAGAGAGCGTCTCCACTTCCTTCGCTTCGAGCGCGAGCAGAACGTCGTCAACCGTGGCGAATGAACGTCCCTCACCCTTGGTTCCCGGACGGCCTTTGGTCAGGTAATAGAGACCTAGCACCATGTCCTGCGTGGGCACGGTAATCGGCTGTCCCGAAGCGGGAGAAAGAATGTTGTGCGACGCCAGCATCAGCACGCTGGCTTCGACCTGGGCTTCCGGAGAGAGCGGGATGTGAACCGCCATCTGGTCGCCATCGAAGTCGGCGTTGAACGCCGTGCAGACGAGCGGGTGAATCTTGATTGCCTTGCCTTCCACCAGCACCGGCTCGAACGCCTGAATGCCGAGGCGGTGGAGCGTTGGCGCACGGTTCAACAGCACCGGGTGATCTTTAATGACTTCTTCGAGGATGTCCCAAACGACTGGATCCTGCTGCTCGACCATTTCTTTTGCCTGCTTGATGGTCGTGCACTGTCCGGTCTGCTCCAGGCGGTGATAAATGAATGGCTTGAAGAGTTCCAAAGCCATCTTCTTCGGCAGTCCGCACTGATGCAGTTTCAATTCGGGACCGACGACGATCACCGAACGTCCGGAGTAGTCGACGCGCTTGCCGAGGAGGTTCTGGCGGAAGCGTCCCTGCTTGCCTTTCAGCGTGTCAGAGAGAGACTTCAGTGGACGGTTATTCGCACCGCGCAGCACGCGGCCACGGCGACCGTTGTCGAAGAGGGCGTCCACAGCTTCCTGGAGCATGCGCTTTTCGTTGCGCACGATCACTTCAGGAGCGTGGAGATCCATCAGTTTCTTGAGACGGTTGTTGCGGTTGATGACGCGGCGATAGAGATCGTTGAGATCTGAAGTCGCGAATCGTCCGCCGTCGAGAGGCACAAGAGGACGAAGCTCTGGAGGAATGACCGGCAGAACATCGAGAATCATCCACTGCGGCTTGTTTCCCGACTTGCGGAAGGCCTCGACGACTTTGAGGCGCTTCGAATACTTCAGGCGCTTCTGCAGCGAGGTCTCTTCCTTCATGTGCTCGCGTAGTTCGACGGAAAGCTCGTCGACGTTCACGCGCTTGAGCAGTTCCTTGATCGCTTCGGCGCCCATCATGGCCTTGAAGCCTGTCGCGCGGAATTGCTGATCGAGTTCGCGGAACTTGTTCTCTTCCTTAATGACCTCGCCTTCCTTCACCGGAGCATCGCCGGGTTCGAGGACGACGTAGGACTCGAAGTAAAGAACGGACTCGAGTTCGCGCAGCGAGATGTCAAGCAGATGGCCGATGCGCGAAGGCAGTCCTTTGAAGAACCACACATGCGAGCAGGGCGAGGCGAGCTCGATGTGGCCGAGGCGCTCGCGGCGGACTTTCGAGAGTGTGACTTCCACGCCGCACTTGTCGCAGATGACTCCGCGGTGCTTCATGCGCTTGTACTTGCCGCAGAGACACTCCCAATCTGTGACAGGGCCGAAGATGCGCGCGCAGAACAGGCCGTCGCGCTCCGGCTTGAAGGTGCGGTAGTTGATGGTTTCCGGTTTGGTGACCTCACCGTGCGACCAGCTCCGGATGCGCTCTGGCGAGGCCAGGCTAATGCGGATGCTGTCGAAGTCGGTGACGGCGGTGCCGAGGTCGAACGGGCTCGAACGGTACAAAGTGTCCTCCGTTTCTTGCGTTTGTCATTCCGAAGGCGCTGGTGTTGCGCCGAGGAATCCCTACTCACATCCGGAATGACTGAAAACTACGTTAAGCACGGTTTTAGCGTGCCGAGAAACTGCCTCGAAACCCGAGCGTGGAAACCTGAAGAGCATTTCTGCCTATAGGGATTCCTCTCTTCGCCTTCTCCCAACAAACGGGAGAAGGCTACGCTCGGAATGACAAAGACTAAAACCTAATCTGCTGCCGCAGCCAGCGCTGGACGCTCTTTCGCCTTGATCAGCTCCACGTCCAGACACAGCGACTGCAACTCACGAATCAATACGTTGAACGACTCAGGCACGCCCGGCTCGATGGCGGCTTCGCCTTTGACGATGGCCTCGTAGATCTTCGTACGGCCATAGACGTCGTCGGACTTCGCCGTGAGCAGCTCCTGCAGGATGTACGCTGCGCCGTAAGCTTCGAGCGCCCAGACTTCCATTTCTCCGAAGCGCTGTCCGCCGAACTGCGCCTTGCCACCCAGCGGCTGCTGCGTGATGAGCGAGTACGGGCCGATGGAGCGCGCGTGAATCTTGTCATCCACCAAGTGCGAGAGTTTGAGCATGTAGATGTAGCCAACCGTTACAGGCTGCTCGAACTTCTCGCCAGTCATGCCGTCGAAGAGTTCGGTCTTTCCCGAAGTGGGAAGTCCGGACTGATCGAGCAGCGACTTGATTTCCTTTTCCGTCGCTCCGTCGAAGACCGGCGTTCCGAAAAAGACGCCTTTCTTCATACCTTCGGCGACTGAGACCAGCGTCTCGTCGTCGACATCGGTGAGCGATTTGAGGTACGGCGTCTCTTTGAAGATCTGCCGCAGCTCGCGACGCAGCGCTTCTTCGCGCGAGTTATCGGCGAGCAGCTTCGAGATGCGCTTGCCCAAGTCGTGTCCGGCCCAGCCAAGGTGCGTCTCGAGAATCTGTCCGACGTTCATACGGGAAGGCACGCCGAGCGGATTGAGAACGATCTCAACCGGCGTTCCGTCCTGCAGATACGGCATGTCTTCGTCAGGCAGAATGCGCGCGATCACGCCCTTGTTGCCGTGGCGTCCGGCCATCTTGTCGCCGACCGAGAGCTTGCGCTTCATGGCGATGTAGACCTTCACCAGCTTGATCACGCCCGGCGGAAGTTCGTCGCCCTTCTGCAGCTTCGAGATCTTTTCGTTGACGATTTTGCGCAGCACGTCGATCTGGCGCGAAGTCATCTCTTCGATTTCGTCTATCTGCTCGTTGACGCGCGGATCCTTGTTGTCGTACTTGATGCGCTTCAAGTTGCGGGTCGAGATACGCTCGATGGTCTCGCGATCGAGGATTCCGCCCTTGGTGAGCAGGCGCTTGTTGGTGCGCTCGTCGTGCAGGTCGGCCTGTACTTCCTTGCCGCCCAGGATGTTCTCAAGGCGCTTCAGGCGCTCGTCGGTGAGAATGCGAATCTCGTCAGCGAGGTTCTTTTCGAGTTTCTCGATTTGGGAAGCCTCGATGGCCTTCGCGCGCTCGTCTTTTTCTTGTCCTTTGCGCGAGAAGATCTTCACGTCAACGACGGTGCCTTCAATTCCCGGCGGACAGGTGAGCGAAGCATCGCGAACGTCTCCGGCCTTTTCGCCGAAGATCGCGCGCAGCAGCTTCTCTTCCGGCGTAAGCTGCGTCTCGCCCTTCGGCGTGACTTTGCCTACCAGGAAGTCGCCGGCGTGAACCGTCGCGCCGATGCGAATAACGCCGCTCTCATCGAGATCGCGCAGTGCAGACTCTGAGACGTTCGGAATATCGCGCGTGATCTCTTCCGGACCGAGCTTGGTATCGCGCGCTTCGATCTCGAACTCCTCGATGTGCACCGAGGTGTAGTAGTCCTCTTTCACCAGCTTCTCGGAGACGAGAATCGCGTCTTCGAAGTTGTACCCGCGCCATGGCATGAACGCCACGAGCACGTTACGTCCGAGCGCCAACTCGCCCATGTCGGTACAAGGACCATCGGCGATGACTTGTCCTTTCACCACGCGGTCGCCCTTGCTCACGATCGGCTTCTGCGAGATGCAGGTGTTCTGGTTTGAGCGCTTGAACTTGATGAGCTGATAAATGTCGCTACCGACTTCGCGCGACAACTGCGTGGGATGGTGCTCACCCTCGACGCGCACGATGATGCGCTCGGAGTCCACCGAATCCACGATGCCGTTGCGGCGTGCCAGCACAACGGCTCCGGAGTCACGCGCGGTGACGCCTTCCATTCCCGTGCCGACGATCGGAGCTTCTGCTTTGAGCAGCGGCACCGACTGGCGTTGCATGTTCGCGCCCATCAGTGCGCGGTTGGCGTCGTCGTGTTCCAAAAAGGGAACCAGCGATGCGGCAACCGAGACGAGCTGCTTGGGGCTCACGTCGATGTAATCGACTTCGTCACGAGGCACGAGCACGAAGTTGCCGGCTTTGCGAGCGTTCACTAGTTCGTTGATGAGACGACCCTTGTCGTCGAGTTCAACGTTGGCCTGCGCGATTACGTGACGATCTTCCTCCCACGCGGACAGGTAGAACGAGAACGGCTCGAAATCTGCAGGCTTCTTGCGCTTGCCTTTGATTTCTTCGTTCACGCGCTCGAGTTCGTGCAGTTCAACGTGATCGCCGACGCGATATTCGCTGTCGCCGCTGTTGACGACCTGCACGAAGTCCTGCACGCGCGAGCCTTTCACGCGACGGTACGGCGACTCGATGAAGCCGTAGTCGTTGATGCGCGCGTAGCACGAGAGCGAGGAGATCAGTCCGATGTTCGGACCTTCCGGCGTTTCGATCGGGCAAATGCGTCCGTAGTGCGTGGGGTGAACGTCGCGGACTTCGAATCCGGCGCGCTCACGCGATAGACCGCCCGGCCCGAGCGCGGAGAGACGACGCTTGTGCGTGATCTCCGAAAGTGGGTTGGTCTGGTCCATGAACTGCGAGAGCTGCGATGAACCGAAGAACTCGCGGATCGCGGCCATCACCGGCTTCGCGTTCACCAGGTCGTGCGGCATGGCCGTGGACATTTCCTGGTACACGCTCATCTTTTCCTTGATGGCGCGCTCCATGCGCACAAGACCAATTCGGAACTGGTTCTCCATCAGTTCGCCGACCGCGCGAACGCGGCGGTTGCCGAGGTGATCGATGTCATCGACGATGCCGATGTTCTTGCGCAGCTTGAGCAGGTAGCGGATGGTTGCGTAGAAATCTTCCGGCTCGAGCGTGCGTTGTTCGAGCGAGGTCTGATCGTTCTTCTCGTATAGCTTGATGTTGAACTTCAAGCGGCCCACGCGAGAGAAGTCGTACTTGCGCGGGTCGAAGAACATGCCCTGGAAGAGCGCGGTTGCGGTGTCGAGCGTCGGCGGATCGCCTGGACGCAGCTTGCGGTAGATTTCGATCAACGCTTCCTGCGGCGTCTTGAACGAATCGCGGCGCAGCGTGTTCGAGATCACATTGCCTACATCGTCGCGCTCAGGGAAGAAGAGATGCAGCTCTGTGATGCCGGCATCGATCATCTTCGAGAGCTTGTCGGCCGTGAGTTCCGTGTTGGCTTCGAGCAGAATCTCGCCGCTGTTGACGTCGACAACATCGGCGGCAACGAAGGCGCCTTCAAGATCCGTGTTGTCGATCTCGATGTCCGTGATCTTCGCCTTTTGAATTTCCTTCAGAACCGCAGGCGAAATCTTGCGGCCTGAGTGCGCGATCTCTTCTCCACTCTTGGTCTTGATGCTGTGCGCCAGCTTCACGCCGAGCAGATTGGTCGGACGCTCGATGTTTGGCTCGAGTGTCCAGTAGAGCTTCTTGTCTTTAATCGCGATCTTGTCGACGGTGTAGAACGTGCGAAGAATGTCTTCGTCCGAACGCAGACCCAGAGCGCGCAGGAAGATCGTGCCCAGGAATTTGCGCTTGCGGTCGATGCGGACGTACAGAGTGTTCTTCTGGTCGTACTCGAATTCAACCCAAGAGCCGCGATACGGAATGATCTTGCCGAGGAAGTAGGTGCGGTTGTTCGCGGTCTCGAAGAAGACGCCGGGCGAGCGGTGCAACTGGCTGACGATCACGCGCTCGGTGCCGTTCACGATGAACGTCCCATTTTGGGTCATGAGCGGGATGTCGCCGAAGAAAACTTCCTGCTCCTTGATGTCGCGAATGCTCTTGGCGCCAGTCTCCGCGTCTTTGTCGAAGATCGTGAGGCGGATGGTGACTTTGAGCGGAGCCGAGTACGTCATGCCGCGCTCTTCGCATTCGTTTACGTCGTACTTGAGCTGAAGGCCGACAGGGTCGCCGCATTTATTGCAGAAGTCAGGAGTGTTGGCGTTGTACGTTCCGCACTTGCCGCAGAGAACTTCGCCAGGGTGGAATGGATCGGTGATGACCGTGGCTCCGCAATTACGACAGGTGGTGCGCAGGTGGTGCAGACCCTTGAGGTGTCCGCACTTGCACTCCCAGTTGCCGATGGCGTAGTCCACGAACTCGAGCTGAGAGACGTTGCGAAAGTCCGTAATCGGGAACACGGACTGGAAGACAGACTGAAGGCCGCTGTCGTCGCGCTCGCTGGGCAGCTTATCCATCTGCAGGAAGCGGTCGTAGGAGCGCTTCTGCACTTCGATCAGATTGGGAATCTGAATCGTTGCTGGAATTTTGCTGAAGTCAAGACGTGTGCGACGCGCACGGTGGTTGTTGTTTGGCATTATGACTCCTGGAATCTGTTGGGCTTCGCTGCAGCGCAGCTCGCCCTTGCCGCCGCATCGCGTCGAACGCGACACGTCAGCTCACCATTTGTTTTTCGTAATCAGTCGCCGGACGGAAGGGACGCATCCAACCTCGAACCATAGGACGCATCAAAATTGTTTGCTCCTCAACCGAACCCGTCCGTAACTTCGGTTAAGAAAAAATCATTTTGAAATCGACGCGAATTGAGCTATATAGGAGCGGGGCAGCAACACAGACACGAAGACGCCAACGCAAGAGCAAAGCTCTGCGCAGGCGCCATGCGAGCGCAAACAGAATTTAATTTGTAAGTTTCCCGCGCCAGTTCTTAAGGCCTGTGTCGAAGTCCGCCGCCAGCGAACTCTATCCCAATGAGGACGAAGACAGCGGACCCTATGCCCGCGCTGCCCACGCCTCTGATCAAATCCGAATTCCGCCTCGAATCAAAACATTATAGCC
>DASTZZ010000021.1 GCA_035764005.1 Terriglobales bacterium | reverse complement strand
GCTCTCGCCGGCATCCATCGCCCGCATCACCGATATCTTGAAATCACGACTGTAGCTGCCTCGGGCCAAGTCCATTGCCTTTCTCCATTCAATGTACTCAGTCCCTTATTTCCCTGTCTCATTTTTGGGGTTCACTCCAAGTCTCCAATTACATCCACGACTCTGTGCTATGACGAAATAGGGCGAAAGTCAAGCGAAATCGGCAACAGTCTGTTCGGAATTTTTTTCCGATACCTGAGTGCCCGGCTGACGTACGTTCCCGATTTAGAACTGCGTTATTCGTCGAAGACCAGGACAGGAAGTCTCAGCGTCTTCGGTGTTTCCAGGCGCGCGTTATGGGGAATTCATAATTCCGCGTCGGACATAGCAACTGTGAAAATCGCTCTAAGTCCGCCAGAAACATAAGAAGTCTCAGACGCTTGTTCGCCGCTCGGAGATTGTGGTCAGCATTAAAGCGACCGCTTCGTCTGCTTGTTTCAACCGAGTTTCAAGAGGCCCAACGACAGAGTTCAACTCTGCGGCATGCGCGCCGAGATTCACAGCATCTTTCTCGGTCGTGATGAGTTGTGAACCGGGATGCCGCGCCCGAGCGGTAGTTAACCGCGCAACATCGTCAGG
This sequence comes from Terriglobales bacterium, assembly GCA_035764005.1. Taxonomy (NCBI): domain Bacteria; kingdom Pseudomonadati; phylum Acidobacteriota; class Terriglobia; order Terriglobales; species Terriglobales bacterium. Next base: position 106,769 of record DASTZZ010000021.1, on the reverse strand, counting down.
CGTATAACGGTGATGATCGCGGAAGACGATCTCCTCCCGAACGTCCAACCCATGCTTCCGCAGCGCGGAGAAGAATCTCTGCGGACGCGCGATCCCGCAGAACGCGATTACCGGACGAGCCGATTTGGGAACAAAGAGATTACGCTCGATTGTCCAGACCTGGAAGTCGCCTCGGGGTAGTTGATCGCGGGGAAAGTCTTGGTCCACCACAACAACATCTGCTCGTTGCAATGCTGACAGAGGCTCGCGAAGGCGCCCTGCGGGCAAGAGCTTGTCCGAGAGATCTTCCTGATTCAGCAGCACAATGTCCAAGTCGCGATGGAGTTGGCGGTGCTGGAAACCGTCATCGAGCAGGTGGACTCGATTTGCTTTCGAGTCTTTGATGGTTTCCTCCGCTTCGAGTCCCGCATCGAAACGATCCTCACCGACAAAAACAGGGCAGCCAAGCTTACGCGCGATAAGCAAAGGTTCGTCGCCGAATTGCTCGGGAGTGCCGCCGGGATCGACGCGCAGTACTCCGGTCGTAGCACGACGATAGCCTCGCGAGAGCACATCGACCTCAATTCCGCGCTGTCTCAGCAACTCGCCGAGCATGATGACAAACGGTGTTTTACCGGAGCCGCCAACGGAAATGTTTCCCACGCTGATCACGGGCCATGACAGGCGGCGCGCGCGCAGGATCTCATGATCGAAGCAGTAGTTGCGCACTGCGACGACAGAGCGATACAAGGAAGCGCCGATCATTGCTGCGATGCACCCAAGTTCGTAACTGCGGTGCTTTGACGATCCAGCAACTCGACGATGGCGGCCAGAGTACGCTGTGTGCTCCCGCGCCCACCTTCCACCACGTGAAAGGCTCGCGAGCCAAGCTGGGTAGCTTCATGCGGCTGCTGCAGCAGACGAAGCACGGTCGCACTGAGCTGTTCCGTGTTCACTACGAGCACGGCATTGCTGGCGAGAAAGGTCCGCACGATCTCCCGAAAGTTCTCGTAATAAGGGCCGACGAGAATTGGCTTGGCGAACTGTGCTGGTTCGAGAATGTTGTGCCCGCCGCGAGCAACGAGCGATCCGCCAACGAAGGTAATCTCCGCGACCGAGTACACCGACGCCAACTCGCCGATTGTGTCGAGTAGGAGAACGCCACCGCCAAGCGCAGTTCCACTCCAGGTTGAGCGGCGCCAAAAGCTTACGCCCGCACTGCGCAGAAGTTCGGCCACAGCATCGAAGCGCTCAGGATGCCGCGGCGCGAGGGTTATGAGCGCTCTGGGATAGTCTCTGAGTACCGATTTGAAACAGAGGATCAGCAGCTCCTCTTCTGCCTCGACGGTGCTGCCGAAGACGAGAGTCCGTTGGTTAGGCTGAAGAACGCGGCGAAGCTGTTGCGAAAGCGGCGACTCAGCAGGAACCTTCACATCAAACTTCAAATTTCCCGCCACGCGCACGTGCTCGGCATCTGCCCCAATTGCAATAAGGCGCTCATGATCAACTTCCGCCTGCGCGAGGAAGAGGTCGATATCGTTAAGCACTCGTCGCAGCAGAAAACGAAATCGTTTATATCCGGGAAGCGACCGGTCGGAGATGCGCGCATTCACGACCACAATCTGGCAACCGCTTCCTTTCGCGATGTGCAGCACATTGGGCCAGAACTCCGTTTCCGCGAGCACCAGCATCGCGGGCTGAACGGCAGCTAAGAACGGATTGATCGCAAAGGGAAGGTCGAGCGGGAGGTAGAAGACCCGTTCAGAACCGAACTTTTCTCGCGCGAGCGTCTGGCCCGTCAGAGTGGTCGTGGAAACGTAAATATCTCGTTCCGGGAATTGCTTTCGCAGAGCATTTACGAGTCCGCTGATCGCCAGCACTTCGCCGACGGAAACAGCGTGAATCCAGATTGACTGCTGAGCCGTAGCCGCACGCTTCAGCCGGGCAGGAACCGAACCTAGTCGCTCCTTCAGGCCTGCTCGATATTTTCCTTCCTGCAGCATTCGCACCAGCCAGTACGGCGAGCTGATCACTAAAGCGATTGCGTAAAGAATGGAATAGAGCAGGTACATTGAGCGTTCGCTTCGATTCTAAGTGTTGAGCGAGTCAGCAGAGACGAACAAAATAAAGGAGGACTGTAGCCCGGTATGTGCTCAGGGTTTGCGGAAGACATCCGTCTTGACGATACCGCCGGCTTCTTTTACGTAGATCACACGATCGACTTCAAGCTCCTTCAACTGATCAACATGCCCGCTCGGCCAGCGTATTTCGATGAGATCAACTTTGGTCGCTTTGTTGAGCCCAAAATGAATTCTCAGATCGTTCTGGGAAAAATAACTGCCGCCGCTGCGTACTTCATCTACCTGCTCGAGAGGCTTCTCGACTCCTGGAATGCGGGCGACGCATTTGATTCTCGCGCCGATGCCGCTACGGTTTGATTTGGTCCCAATCGTCCGCACTTTGATCCAGTGATTTCCGGTGGTCGAATCGCAGCGGAGAAGCTGCGGGATGTCATTCACACAATTAACGACAACATCAATGTCGCCGTCATTATCGAAATCGCCAAACGCGCAGCCGCGTCCAGGAGCGGGCGTGTTGATGCCTGGACCGCCTTCTGCGGAAACATCTTCGAAGCGGCCGTTGTGCAGGTTGCGATAAAGAAACTTTTTTTGTGCGTAAGCAGCTTCGGTGCGCAACTGTTCCACTTCGGGATAGACGTGGCCGTTGCAGATGAGGATGTCGAGCCAACCGTCGTTGTCCATGTCGAAGAAGCCACAGCCCCAGCCAAGATAGCGCGTATTCAGGCCGAGTCCGGACTGGAACGTCATGTCATCGAAGTTGTCGTTGCCGAGATTGCGATACAGCGAGTGCGTGTCGCCGGCAAAGTTGGTTTTTACGATGTCGAGATGTCCATCGTGGTCGTAGTCGCCTGCGGCAACGCCCATCCCGGCCTGGGGCTTGCCGTCTGGACTTAGGGCCGCGCCTGCGGCAATGGCGATGTCTTCAAATCTGCCGTTCTTCAAATTGTGGAACAGCGCGCTGGCCGTGGAATCATCTGCGACGTAGATATCGGGCCAGCCGTCTTCGTCGAAGTCGGCGGTGAGCACTCCGAGGCCGTAGGTGCTCGCGGTTTTCGTGACTCCCGCCTGCTCGGAGACATCGGTGAAGGTGCCGTCGCCGTTATTGTGATAGAGGATGTCCTTGCCCCCATTCAGGCCGGGAGGACCGCAGGCGACCATGATGCCTTTGTACAGGCAAGGTCCCGATTCGGGAACTGGAGCCGTCTTCAAGTCGAGATCGATGTAGTTGGCTACGAACAGATCCAGATGGCCGTCGCGATCGTAATCGACGAATGCGCAGCCGGTATTCCAGCGCGTCGCCTTCTGCGTTAGTCCTGCCTTTGCGGTCACATCGGTGAATGTGCCGTTCCCGTTGTTGTGATAGAGCGCATTCTGGCCGTAGTAGCTGATGAAGAGGTCTTCGTAGCCGTCATTGTCGTAGTCGCCGATGCAGACGCCCTGTCCCCAGCCAGATCGAGCCAAACCTGCCTTGGCTGTGACATCGGTAAAGGTGCCATCACGATTGTTCTTGAACAGATGGCACGTCGGCTCCTCCCCTTTCGGGAATCCTTCGAGGCGCCATCCGTTGACCAGGAAGATATCGAGCCAGCCGTCGTTGTCGTAGTCGTAAAAGGCAACGCCGCAGCCAGTCGTCTCCAACAGGTACTTGTTTTTCTTGACGCCGCCGTAGATCGTTTTGGCATTCAGTCCGGCCGAGCGCGCGACATTGACAAAGCTGACGCCTAGCGGAGCAGATTCCTCCTTCGAAGGGGAGTTTGCCGTCTGCATTTCAGAAGCCCAACTTCTTGATCCGAGGCCCGCGAATCCGAAGATCTGATCAATGCTTAAGACCAGCGCGGTGCGGCTGATGGACTTCAGAAAGTTACGACGGTCAAACTGCAAGGGAAGCCTTTGGACGTGTTAGGATTTCTGCCGCTTTTCAAAACATTTAAGCACACGGCGCGGGAAAAAGAACCCGCACAGGCAAAACACGACACGGATTGCACGGATTTTACGGATCAGACGGATAAAGCGATAAATGTTCAAAACACTCCTGCCAGGCACCTGCTCGATCCGTGGAATCCGTAGCATCCGTGCAATCCGTGTCGTGTTTTGCTGTTGGTGTTTTGTACTTGCAGCGTATTCCGAGGTTCCTCGCGTCGAGATCGGAGCGCATGAGCTCTCACGTCCCGTGCGGCCTTGGGAGTTCCTCGATGCCGTTGGGAAGCACTCCGGCTTGCTCGGAAACGAAAGCGGGCGGTTCGAGGCCTGGGTATATCCGATTAAGATCTTTCGCGATTTCGAGGTTACGTTTGTCCTCGGTGATCGCAGCATTCCCGCATCGTCTTTAGTGCGAAGACTGGTAATGCATCCCGAAGGTCCAACGCTCACGTTCGCTTCTGATTCATTCACCGTGAATGAAAGCTGGCTGGCGCCGCCGGATGAGAACGGCGCGATCGTGCGCTTCGAGATCGATACCTGGGAGCCGCTGCAGATCGAAGCATCGTTCACGCGCGATTTTCAGCTCATGTGGCCTGCAGGACTGGGCGGCACCTACATGAGTTGGATTGCCTCGATGCGCGCATTCGAATTCGGCGAGGAAGGCCGTAAGTTTGCCGCCGTGGTTGGATCGCCGAGCGCAGTCTCTGCCGATCCTGAGTTCTTTTCGAACAGCTATGCGACCACGCGCAGCACGTTCCGGCTTGCTGGCGCGCAGAAAGGCCATTCTGTCGCTTACATCTTTATCGCTGGGTCAACCAGCGGGCCCGACGACGCGCGCAAACAATATCAGCGGCTCGGAACGAATCCCGAACAGTTTTTTGCTTCCGCTCACAAGTACTACGAAGACTATCTCTCTCGAACACTGTCGCTCGAACTCCCCGATGCGCAACTTCAGGCAGCTTACGATTGGGCGCGCATCAGTACAATTCAGGGACTCGTCGCCAATCCCTATTTGGGAACCGGACTGGTTGCGGGATATCGTTCGTCTGGCGAAACTGCGCGTCCCGGCTTTGCCTGGTTTTTCGGGCGGGATTCGCTCTGGACCGATCTTGCGCTCGATTCCATCGGCGATTTCGAGACTACGCGGACCGCGCTCGATTTCATTGCTAAATACCAGCGCCAGGACGGCAAAATCGAACACGAGATCTCGCAGACTGCCAGTCTCGTCAACTGGTGGACAGGGTTTCCGTACGCCTACGCCTCTGCCGACGCAACGCCGCTGTTCCTAATCGCGATGAACGACTACGTCCGGACCTCTGGCGATATGGCCTTCGCTACTTCGCATTGGGACAATGTCTGGCGCGCTTATCAGTTCCTGAAGTCCACCTATGATGCAAATGGGCTGCCGCGCAACTTCGGCATTGGACACGGCTGGGTAGAAGGCGGCCCGCTGTTGCCGGTCGAAACTGAGTCGTATCAGAGCGGGCTTGCGACTGCTGCACTCGACGCGGTAGTTTCTCTGGCGCGTTTGACAAGCAAGCAGACCGAGGCGGCAACGTTGCAGCAGGAATACGATGCGCAAAGAAAGAAGATTAACGATTCGTTCTGGGACCCTTCCGATCACACGCTGGTCTTCGCGCTCGATCGGGAGAACAGCCAGGTTCGCACACCGACAGTTTTAAGCACGGCTCCCATGTGGTTCGATGTCTTCGATCCTGAGAAGGCGAACGCGACGATCGACCATCTCGCCAATTGGGATGAGGCCGCGGATTGGGGCATGCGCATTATCTCCGAGCGGAATTCCTTGTACGGACCCACCGGATATCACTACGGCTCGGTATGGCCATTGTTCACTGGCTGGGCCTCGGTAGCGGAATACCGCAACCACCGCCCACTCGAGGCATACGCGAATCTGCGGGCGAATTCCATGCTCGCGCTCGATGGTTCGCTCGGACATGTCACCGAGGTCCTCTCTGGTGCTTACTACGAAGGACTTGGAACAGCGTCGCCGCACCAGATATGGTCATCGGCGATGGTGCTCAGCCCGGCAATTCGAGGAATGCTTGGCCTATCAGTGGATGAAGAGAACAAGAGCGTGGCGCTCGCTCCGCATCTTCCTGCCAATTGGAATGACTTTGCTATTCATGGTCTCAGCGCATGCGGCAGCAAATATGACATATCTTTCCATCGCAGTGATCGCACGATCAGCTTCAACGTGACTGGCACAGGCTCAGGCTGCACTTTCACCTTCTCTCCCGCCATAAGCAAACACGCGCGAGTTCTTGGAGCGACGCTAAATGGCCGGAAGCTTGGGTACAAAATTGATCAGAATGAGAACGACCAGCACGTTGCCGTTAAAGTCGATTCGACGGGAGAGGTCAGCTTCCAAGTTGCAGACGACTTTGGCCTGGTTGCCGATGCGGATCTGCCGGAACTTGGGGCCGCAAGCAGCAATCTCAAGATCTCGCATGAGCAATGGAGTCCAGACCGGCGCCAGTTGGCACTTAGAGTTGCCGGATTATCCGGCCGTACGTACGGGCTGCGAGCTTACGGCGCGAAAATGCAATCTGTCGCCGGTGGCGATCTGAAGTCGGCGGTCAATGGCGAGCAGATCATCGAGATTGAAATTCCATCTTCGAGCGGAGCAGAAGAGTACGTCGAACGTGAAATCTCGATTCGTTTTTGAATTTATTTTCTTTGCGAGCGTGAATGTCTGAATGAAGTTCCAAAATGATAGTGCCTGTGTCTTGTACCTGAGCCGTCTGAAAGCCGCGACTTCCAACCTTACTGCTGGCGTTTGCTTGCGTGCTTTCGCTCTGACGCTTTCGTCGATTTTCCTGATCAGTCCGGCTTTTTCCCAGCAGAATTCCGAACCAGGCAGCAAGTCTCATGCACTTACCGCCGCACAGGCCGCAGAACTCAAGAATTACATCCACTCTGCCTGGCAGACACTCACGCGCTCCCAAACCGACTGCGCTTCTCTGATCGACACAAAGCTCACTACGAAACCAGTGCTTTACGTTCCAGCCGACATTCAAGTCCCAGCTGCCGTGCAGCAGGTCGAAGCGAAATGCGGCACTCGCGTCGCGAAGCTCCCGCGCGTGATTCACAATTTAGGCGACGTAAAGGCTTCGGAGGTTGAGGCGGGTCTGCTCTACCTGCCCAATCCATACGTTGTACCTGGTGGTCGTTTCAACGAGATGTACGGTTGGGATAGCTACTTCATCCTTCGCGGGCTGGTGCGTGACGGCGAGCTAGCGATGGCGCGCAACATGATCGAGAACTTCTTCTTTGAGATTGAGCACTACGGCGCTGTTCTGAACGCCAATCGCACTTATTACTTCACGCGCTCGCAGCCGCCGTTTCTGACCTCGATGATCATGTCGTACTACGACGCCCAGAAGACTGCACGCAAGCAGGATCGCGAATGGCTGGCGCGCGCTTACGACTACGCAAAGCGCGACTATCAGCTTTGGACTCATGAGCCCAAGCTCGCGGGCAATACTGGGCTATCACGCTATTTCGATTTGGGCGAAGGACCGGTTCCCGAAATGGGAGACGACCCGACGTACTACTCGGATGTAACCAGCAACCTGCTTACGATGGGCAGCATTGCCGATGCTTACCTGGGAGCTTCACCGGCAATGTCCACCGCACAGGTAGGTCCAGTGTTTCAGTTGCAGGTCTGCGCAGTGCAGCCAAAGGGAACTGGGACAGCGCATTGCGCGGAGGCACAGCACATCAGCCTCTCGCAGGACTACTACAAAGGCGATCGCGCCATGCGTGAGTCGGGATTCGACCCCTCGTTCCGATTTGGTCCATACAGTGGGTCGACGCACCACTTTGCGCCGGTCTGTCTCAACAGCCTTCTTTATAAAGAAGAACAAGACCTCGCAGAAATGGCGAATCTGCTGGGGCGTTCAGACGAATCTGCGAACTGGAAGCAGCGCGCGGAGATGCGCAAGGCAGCGATCAATAGATACTTCTGGAACGCTCAGGCCGGGATGTTCTTCGACTATGACTTCCTTCACGATCGACAGTCGAGCTATTACTATGCGACGGCCTTCTATCCGCTTTGGGCGGGTTTAGCGACTCAGGAACAAGCGCAGGCGGTTGAGCATAACCTCAGCTTGTTCGAACATGAGGGCGGCATCGCCATGAGCGATCGCATAACCGGTATGCAGTGGGATCTTCCTTATGGCTGGGCGCCGCTGCAACTTCTTCCCGTCGAAGGGCTGCGTCGCTACGGGTTCAATGCGGATGCGGACCGCATCTCGCAGGAATTTGTCTCTGATGTTTATGACAACTTCAAGCGCGATCAGACCATTCGCGAGAAGTACAACGTGATCACGCGCTCGACGCAAGCTGCTGTTTCAGCCGGATACAAGACGAACGTCGTCGGTTTCGGCTGGACGAACGGCGTCACGCTGGTTCTGCTGGATTCGAAAGGCGCAATTCAGGGGCAGTAGTTCCTTCGATTGCTGTGTCAGCTTTGTGAATAGATAACCTTCTTCGCATCGCGCAACTCCTACCTAAGTTGTTCGGAGAAGGTTCGTGTCTCTACTCGCCAGCAGCATGGATTGGATCGACATTTCCGCCGCCGTGTGTCCTGAAACTGCCCCGATTTTCGCCGACGATCCTCCCGTCCACTTCCGCTGGGCGAAGCAGATCGCCAAGGGCGATAAGGACAATCTCTCCGCCATGGACATGGGGCTGCATACGCTCACGCACGTCGATGCTCCTCTTCATTTTGTTGAGAACGGCACGACCATCGATCAGGTTCCCATTTCGAAACTGATCGGACCTGCGCGCGTAATCTCGGTGGATCCTGCAGTCGATGTAATCGACGCCGCAGAGCTGCGCAAGCACGATCTCGCCGGCGCTAAGCGTGTTCTCTTTCGCACACGTGCTTCGGCAAACAACTGGCTCTACGATCGCCAGTTTCACAAGGACTACACCGGCATCGCTCCGGACGCGGCGCGCAAGTTCGTAGAAGCAGGCATCGATCTGGTGGGGGTGGATTATCTTTCCGCCGAGCAGTTTCAAGCGAAAGAAGCACCCACGCATAAAACTCTGCTCGGGAACAACGTGCTGATCGTGGAAGGCTTAGATCTTCGCAACGTAGCGGAAGGCGATTACACGCTGATTGTGTTGCCGCTCAAACTCGCTGGACGCGAGGCCGCGCCCGCAAGGGCATTGCTGCAACGCAGATAACAGATCGAGAATTACCGAAGCGCATGCCTACTGGCCAACTAAGCCCAGTGCGGCCCCAACGAGATAGACAGAACCGGTGATCACAGTGACTCTGCCGCGCTCTCGCGCGATGCGAAGAGCGTCCTGCAAATCGTCGCCACCCAGGATTGGCACTCCAATATGGGAAGTTAGCTCGCGAATCTCTTCAGGCGATGCGGCGCGTGGGCTGCTCACGCGTGTGGCGATTACTTCTTCAGCCAGCGGAAAAATGATCTCACCGATCTCGGCGATGTCCTTGTCGCGCATGGCGCCGAAGATAATCGTGAGCGGAGCATTGTCATAGCGACTCGAAAGGGCAGAGCGCAGCGCCCAGGCACCCGCAGGATTGTGTGCGACGTCGAGCACGATCTCAGGTGAGCCCGGGATTACCTGAAAGCGCCCAGGCCAGTGCGTGCTCGCGATTCCTGTGGCGGTCACCGCAGGAGTGATTCTGTATCCGAAACGCTGTTTCAGTTCGACCGCCGCTGCGATCGCCAGCGCGACGTTTCGGGTCTGGTGCCGCCCGGCAAGGGGGGAATCAACGGTAATCTCCGCGCCCATCACTTCCAGTGGATAACGATTGTGTGGCAGGCCGTTCTCGCTGATTTCGAAAGAGTCAGCAGCGGGCGTCACCGAAGGCATGTACTGGCTGGCATTCACCACGCGAGCACCCAGATCTCTCACCCGTTCGCCGAGCGCATCGTTGACCTCGGGATGTTGCGGCAAAGTGACGAGAATCCCATTCCGCCGGACAACTCCCGCTTTCTCGCGTGCGATCTCGGTGAGTGTATTTCCCAGCCACTCTGTGTGATCGAGGGAAATGTCGGTGATGACCGAGAGCAGTGGATCGGCGACATTTGTCGCATCCAGCCTGCCGCCAATGCCGACTTCGAGCACCGCAATCTCCACGCCTGCGCTCGCAAAGTATTCGAAAGCCATTGCAGTCAGCGTCTCGAAGAAGCTGGGATGTTGATCGAGTTTTCCCGCGCGAACGAGCGATTCCGACACGTCATCAATTCGCGAATGTACTTCGGTGAACTCGGCGTCGCTGATAGTCTCACCATCGATGGCGATGCGCTCGTTCACGCGCACCAGGTGCGGAGACGTGTAGAGGCCGGTTTTGTATCCCGATGCCTTCAGAATGCCGGCCAGCGTGGCCGATGTCGAACCCTTGCCATTCGTGCCGGCGATGAGAACGCTCGGGAACCGCCGCTCGGGATGGCCAAGAGCTTCGGTGAGCACGCGCATGTGCTCGAGATCGAACTTGCGACGCGGCTTCTGCCCCTTCTGCGTCCAAAGCTCGGGCGCGAGAGACAGCAGCCTCTCCACCGCGGATTCATAAGTTGCAGGCATTCGTGAACGATTCTAAACGGCGGGATGAGACTGCGGATTTTCCCGGTTTCACGAGGAACAGCGAAAAATACAGTGATCTACGCAGACTCTTCGCAAAAACCTGCAAATTCTGCCCAATTTTCACAAATTTGTCACTTAGGCAGGGATTTATCAGGGAAAGTAGGGAAAACGCCGTCCAAGCTCTTTTGCTATGTGACTTAGCGACCATGCTCGCCAGAAGCACAAGAACGGATCAGGGAACCTCAGGGAATTCTTGTTCCAAATTGGAACTTTCGACTGCAGCCCAGTAAGAGGCGGCTAAATCATCTGACGACGGTGCAAGGCTCCAAGCGCCCAGGCGGCGTTTTCGCGTGCGTGCGGCTCGGGCGAAGTGATCAGAATTTTGATGAGCGCGTCCGTCGACGATTTGCCGATATTCACCAGCGCGGCGGCGGCTTCCTCGCCCAAAGTGGCAGTAGTGGTCTCCGGCGAGTCGGGCTTGCGGTATTTCGAGACTTCCACCTGAGTCGCGTTGCCGAGCAGATCCACCAGTGCTGGAATCGCCCGTTCTGCGGCCGTACCCCGGCTACCTAGCCAATATGCGGCTGCTGCCCTGCGCTGCGCTTCCCCGGAGCGGAGCTGCGCAATGTGTCGGCTGATGCCGTCTTCCGTCGAACGAGTCGGGTTGGCTGGCTCTCTGCCGATGAAGCCGCAGAACAAAACCAAGCAGCTCAGCAGAGTCGAAAAGACGATCGCTTCCCGGTGTTGCCTCATGAGGTGCCCTCAACTCCTCTGAAGAAACGTCTGCGGAGATATACGCAACTGAGCTGCCGACCGGTTCCTTCCCTCTAAGTACAAGAAAAGGCTACTCAGACCAAGGGGTCTGCTAGCAGGGTAAGTCGGTGAACCTGCTCGTCGATGGGACAGTCTGTTCAAAAGCGAACGCCGGAAGTGGGATGGATTGCGTTTCTCAACTTCGCGACTGCGGCCAGCTAACCTATGGATACTTGTATCAGTATGTAACTGAAAACACGTCATATACTACAAACTATTACACTATTGACAACAGCACACTCACATTTTATGCTTCTTTACGGCTTAGGTAAGCATCAAAGCCTATAGCTGGGCTGAATGCCAAGCAGAGTTTGATTCAATCGCTTTCGGAGGAAAAAACATTATGGTCGTTACACGTTGGGACCCCTTTCGTGAGCTTGCCTCATTGCAGAATCGCGTGAACAGCCTTTTTCAGGACTACGGCCGCACAGGTCAGGACGAACTGACCACCGCCGGCAGCTTCGTTCCCGCCGTTGACGTTTACGAGGACGAGCACAAGGTCACGCTGAAGCTCGAAATCCCGGGCATCAATCAGGACGATGTCGATGTTCGTTTAGAGAACAACACGCTCACCGTGAGTGGCGAGCGCAAGTTCGAAAAAGAAGAAAAGGAAGAGAACTTCCACCGCATTGAGCGCCGCTATGGCAGCTTCGCCCGTTCATTCACGCTGCCGAATACCTTGGATCCGGAGAGCGTCAGCGCCAATTATGAGAACGGAGTGCTGAAGATCGAACTGGCAAAGCGCGCCGAAGCGAAACCGAAGCAGATCAAAGTAAACATCGGCTCCGGCAAAACTCTGGGCAAGACCGTCGAGGGAACCAAGGCCGAAGGCAAGAGCCAGGCAGCGTAATTCGAGGAGTAAAGTTGGAACCGAAAGAGGGAGACGGGCCCCTGGTTCGTCTCCTATTTTGTTTTACCGGCGGATGATAACTCAGTACCGTCTGCAGTAGCAGCCGGGTGTGTCGATGCTCACCCATCCGCTACCGCGGACGGTACTGACTAAGCGCTGTCGGCTTTCGGCCCATCTTTTATCGTGAAAGTTGACTGGCCGAACGCCGATAGCCGAAAGCCGATAGCCCTTCTCAGACACAACGCATCAAGATTAAGTAGGACACACACATGGCAATCCGTTGGGAAAAATTAACTGTTAAGTCACAGGAAGCCGTGCAGAAGGCGAGCGAACTGGCGGCCGAAAACGGCAATCCGGAGCTGCTGCCGATCCATCTGCTGGCAGCGCTGCTCGAAGACAAAGAGGGCATCGTTGTGCCGGTGCTGCGCCGCATCGGCGTGGGTCCGGAGAAGCTGCTGAGCGACGCCAATTCGGAGATCGCGAAGCTGCCCAAGGTCTCGGGCGAGTCTGCTCAGCCGCACATGTCCGCGGCATTGCAGAAGGTGATGGACTCGGCATTCAAGCAGGCCGACACCTTCAAGGACGAGTACGTCTCCGTCGAGCATCTACTGCTAGCTCTCTCCCAGATCGGGAACGACACGGCGCAGCGTCTGCTGAAAGCCGCAGGCGCCACGCACGATGTCATTCTGCAGGCCCTCACGCAGGTACGTGGCTCGCAGAAGGTGACGGACCAGAATCCCGAAGCCAAGTACCAGGCGCTGGAGCGCTATGCTCGCGACCTGACCGATCTGGCGCGCAAAGGCAAGCTCGATCCGGTGATCGGACGTGATGAAGAAATTCGTCGTGTCATCCAAGTCCTCTCGCGCCGCACCAAGAACAATCCTGTGCTAATCGGCGAGCCAGGTGTTGGCAAGACTGCCATCGTCGAAGGATTGGCGCGTCGCATCATTTCCGGCGATGTTCCGGAAATTTTGAAGAACAAGCGAGTCGTCTCCCTTGATTTAGGTTCAATGCTTGCCGGAGCAAAATATCGCGGCGAATTTGAAGATCGTCTCAAGGCAGTCCTCAAAGAAATCGAAGATTCGGCCGGGCAGATCATCCTGTTCATCGACGAACTGCACACGCTTGTCGGGGCCGGCGCAGCCGAAGGCGCGATTGACGCTTCAAACATGCTCAAGCCGCCGCTTGCGCGCGGCGAACTGCGCGCCATCGGCGCGACTACGCTGAACGAGTACCGCAAGTACATCGAGAAGGATGCCGCGCTCGAGCGACGCTTCCAGATCGTCTTCGTCGGCGAACCGAACGTCGAGGACACGATCTCAATTTTGCGCGGCCTCAAAGAACGCTACGAAGTTCATCACGGTGTCCGCATCAAGGACTCGGCAATCGTCGCGGCGGCTACGCTGTCGCATCGTTATATCTCCGATCGTTTTCTGCCGGACAAAGCTATCGACCTGATCGACGAAGCCGCCGCATCGCTGCGCATTCAGATCGACTCGATGCCGACCGAAATCGATCAACTCGAACGCCGTATGACTTCGCTCGAGATCGAGCGTCAGGCGCTCAAGCGCGAGAGCGATCCGAATTCACAGGATCGTCTCTCTGCTGTCGAAAAAGAACTCGCAGAACTTCGCGAGCAGGCTGATGCGCTGAAAGCCCGCTGGAAAGAAGAAAAGCAGTCCATCGGGCGCGTGCAGGAGCTTAAAGAACGCATCGAGAAGCTGAAGATCGAAGAGCAGCAGGAAGAGCGCCGCGGAAATCTGCAGCGCGTGGCCGAGATTCGCTATGGCGTGTTGCGGCAGGCAGAAGCCGAGTTGGCGAAAGCCAGTGCGCACGACGGGAAAGGTCCTGCGACTCGCATGTTGAAAGAAGAGGTCGATGAAGAGGATGTAGCACGCATCGTCTCCAAGTGGACCGGCATTCCCGTTTCGAAAATGCTCGAAGGCGAGGTCAAGAAGCTGGTCAACATGGAAGCGCGTCTGCGCGAGCGCGTTATCGGACAGGACGCCGCGTTGCAGCGCGTTTCAAACGCGATTCGGCGTTCACGCGCAGGGTTGAGTGATCCACGTCGTCCGATCGGGTCGTTCATCTTCCTCGGTCCGACCGGCGTCGGAAAAACCGAGTTGGCGCGTGCGTTGGCCGAATTCCTGTTTGACGACGAACACAACATGATTCGCATCGACATGTCCGAGTACATGGAGAAGCACGCAGTCGCACGTCTAATCGGCGCGCCTCCGGGATACGTCGGTTACGACGAAGGAGGACAGCTTACCGAAGCCGTGCGCCGTCGTCCCTACTCAGTCATCCTATTCGACGAAATCGAAAAGGCGCACAACGACGTCTTCAACGTGCTCCTGCAAATTCTCGATGATGGCCGACTGACCGACAGCAAAGGCCGCACAGTTGATTTCAAGAATACGGTCATCATCATGACGTCGAACCTCGGCGCGACTTACCTGAATACCGAAGCTCTGGCGACGCGCGACGCATTTGATCGTGCGAGCAAGCAGGTGATGGAAGTAGTGCAGTCGCACTTCCGGCCCGAGTTCCTGAATCGCGTCGACGACATCATCATCTTCCGTCCGCTCGAAGAGGCACAATTGATTCGCATCGTCGATCTGCAACTGGCGAACGTGCGCAAGCTGCTGGCCGACCGCAGAATCTCGATCGAAGTAACGGCGGCAGCCAAGGAGTTGATCTTCAAGGAAGGATATGACCGCGTGTATGGCGCGCGTCCGCTCAAGCGCGCGATCCAGCGCCTGGTGCAGGACCCGTTGGCAATGAAGATCCTCGATGGCGAAGTGCTGCACGGCGATCATGTCGTGATCGACACCGACAAAAAGAAAGACCGTCTAACCTTCGAAGTGGAGCGCTCCGGCCAACGCGAGCGCTCCGCGCGCTTGGAGACGGTGGAAAGCCCATCGTGAGGATCGGGTGATCGGGTGATCGGGTCATCGGGTGAAGTGAGAAGCAACACCAAAACCAAACACGACGCGGATTGCGCGGATGGGACGCGGATTTCGCGGGAGGCCAGGCTTTGCGTTTGTGGCTCTCGGCTGCGCTGCTCTGACACAATGATGTGCGTTTCGGATGCAGTTTGCCCTACATTCCCAATCTTCCGCGTGAATCCGCGTCGGGTGATCGGGTCATCGGGTGAAGTGAGAAGCAACACCAAAACCAAAACACGACGCGGATTGCGCGGATGGGACGCGTATTTGGCGGAAGTTAGGCTTTCGTTTGCGGCTCTCGCCTGCGCTGCTCTGACACAAATGATGGTGCGTTTCGGATGCAGTTTGCCCTACACTCCTAATCTTCCGCGTTGATCCGCGTCCCATCCGCGAAATCCGCGTCATGTTTTCGGTTTCACTTCACCCGATGACCCGATGACCCGATTCCTTTCTCCCTTGACCTAAGCGCCAACTTCCTTTGAAATCGTGGGTTCCCGTATTCACACCTTTGCCTGGAGCCTGCTCTGCCCAGCCAACTTCTTGCCAAGAAATCCATCGACAAGCTCATCGCCAACTCCGAAGAACCGGAGCATCGGTTAAAGAAAACTCTCGGACCGTGGTCGCTTACAGCCTTGGGGATCGGCGCGATCATCGGTTCTGGAATTTTCGTTCTGACTGGCACTGCGGCTGCGGGCGAGCATTTTGCGGTGCCGTCGATTTTCAAGGCACAGGTGCTCGATCTCTTCCTCAATCTCATTCAGCACGGAACCACTTCCGGCGTGATCATGCACGGGCGTCCGCCTGCCGGCCCGGCGATTGCGATTTCATTCATTCTGGTTGCTATTGCTTGCAGTTTTGCCGGGCTGTGCTACGCCGAATTGGCATCGATGATTCCCATCGCGGGAAGCGCGTACACTTACTCGTACGCCACGCTGGGAGAGATCTTTGCGTGGGTGATTGGCTGGGACTTGATTCTCGAGTACGCGGTCAGCAATGTCGCCGTAGCGATCGGATTCGGCGGGTATTTCAAGTCACAGCTCGCACAGTTCCACATCCTGCTTCCTGACAAATGGTCGAACCCTGTTTGGCAAGGAGGGCAGTGGACGGGCGCTTATTTCAACTTTCCTGCATTCCTCATCGTCTTCGTCTTGACCGTGCTACTTGTGCGCGGCGTGCGCGAGTCCGCCGAAGCCAACAATGTGATGGTCGTCATTAAAATCGGTGCGATCCTCACGTTTCTCGTGGTCGGCGGAATGCTTGCCAGTCCGGCGAACCTGCATCCGTTTGCACCGGCGGGATTCAGCGGTATTCTCGCGGGTGGCGCGATCATTTTCTTCACCTATATCGGCTTCGATTCGGTGTCTACCGCTGCCGAAGAAGCCAAGATGCCTCAGCGTGACATTCCCTTTGGCATCATCGCTTCGCTCATCGTGTGCACAATTCTCTACGTCGGAGTCGCGCTGGTACTGCTGGCGATGATGAAGTACACGACGTTTCTCTCCGGCGATGCGGCTATGGCCCCGGTGGCTTACGCCCTGCAGCATCTCGGAGCCAAGCCGGCTTTTCAAGCGGTGATTATCATCGGCGCGCTGATGGGCATGATCTCGTCGCTGCTGGTGTTCCAATATGGGCAAACGCGAATCTGGTTTGCCATGTCGCGTGATGGGCTGCTGCCGCGAATTTTTTCCGCAGTTCATCCCAGGTTCAAAACGCCGCACTGGTCGAGCTGGATCGCCGGGGCTGCCGTGGGTATTCCGGCTGGGCTTGTAGATATTGGGGATGCGGCGGATCTTTCGAATATCGGGACTTTGTTTGCTTTCGTCCTCGTTTCCCTTGGAGTGATCGTTCTTCGAAGAACGCAGCCGGAGCGTCCACGGGGGTTCCGTGTGCCGCTGGTGCCGCTCTTCCCACTGATTTCGGTTGTGCTCTGCGTCTCGCTGATGAGCGGGCTGTTGCTCATCACCTGGGTGCGATTTTTCGTGTGGCTTTTTATTGGATTAGCGATCTACTTCTTCTACAGCCGCAAACACAGCGAGTTCGCGCAGAGTGTCTCGACCCGGTAACGGAACGTCGGCGGTAGCCGATGGGTCGGAGATGGCCGGATGGCCAGCTCCGAGTGATGCCGTACAGCCAACAATCTCGATTGCGCAGCCGCAACCGCGCGGCTGCCCCATCGGCTACCGCCGACGGTTCTGTGGTGCATCGGCAACCCTCAGTGCTGCACTAACAAGCTCACGATCGACGCCGACATCAGATTGGCCATGGTCCCAGCCAGCATGGCCCGGAAGCCTAGCTTTGCCAATTCGGAACGTTTATTCGGGGCCAACGCTCCGATGCCGCCGATCTGGATTCCTATCGAGGAGAAGTTCGCGAAGCCGCAGAGCGCGAAGGTCGCGATAGTGACGGAACGCGGATCGAGTGCTGCTTTCACGGCGCCTAACGCCTGATACGCGACCAGTTCGTTAATCACCATGCGTGTCCCCAGCAGATTTCCGACTGAGATGGCATCGTGCCAGGGAATGCCAATCGCATAAGCCACTGGCGCGAAGATGTGCCCTAGCAAGCTTTCAAGGCTGACCGGAAAGAATGCAGCGTGGCGATGAATTCCGCCAAAGATCCCGTTGATGAGCGCGATCAACGCCAGGAACGAAATGAGCATGATGGCGACATTGAAGGCCAGTTGTCCGCCGTCGATGGTGCCGCGCGCGATGGCGCCGAGGACGTTATCGTCCTTGTGCATGTCTTCTTCCGACATCTCGACCTTGCCTTGCGTTTTCGGCATTTCCGTTTCGGGAACGAGAAGTTTGGCCATCAGAATCGTTCCCGGAGCAGTCATGATGACGGCAGCGAGCAAATGTTTGGCTTCGACGCCGAATGCGATATATGCCGCCATGATCCCGCCCGAAACGTGCGCCATGCCGGCGGTCATGATCGTCATCAGCTCCGACCGCGTGCACTCGGGGAGAAATGGGCGGATGGTGAGCGGGGCCTCGGTCTGACCCATGAAGATCGATGCCGCGACATTGAGCGATTCCACGCCGCTCACGCCCATGGTCAGCTTCATCAGCCAGGCGAAGAAGCGAATGATGAGTTGCATGAGGCCGATGTAATACAAGAGCGCAAAGAATGCCGAGATGAAGATGATCGTCGGCAGAACTTGGAAAGCAAAGACGAATCCAACCGGCGGAGCGGGTATGCCTAGCGCTCCAAACACGAACTGGGCGCCGGCGGCGGAGTATCCGAGTAGCTTGGTGACGCCGTCCCCGGCGGCGCTCATGATGCGCTGGCCGAAGGTCCAACGCAGCACAATCACTGCGAAAACGAGCTGGAGTCCAAGGCCCCAGGCGATGGTGCGCAGACGAACGGCTTTGCGGTTGGTGGAGAAAAGATACGCCAGTCCAACGATGCCGACGATGCCAATCAGGCCGGTGAGTCTAATCATGTTTTACCTTGGAAAGGCGAACACGAAGGTCACGAAGACAACACAGAGAGGTCACAAAGACTTTTCCGTGACCTCCTGTGTTTACCCTCGTGACCTTCGTGTTCGCTCTTGGTTTTATGTCTTCTTTCCTTCGATCACGCGTCGAATTAATTTGCCCGGTGCCGCAGCCTTCTCATTCCCAATCCGGTACGCCGAATGAATCAATGATTCAGCGTCGGCAAGCCGTGCATCGGAGTTGTAATGCAACGTGCAGATCGGCTCGTTATTGCCGATGGCATCACTGACTTTCTTATGCAGCACGACTCCGACTGCGGGATCGATGGAATCTTCTTTCTTCTCGCGTCCGCCGCCGAGCACGAGGCTGGCAATGCCGACTTGCTCGCAGTTGATCGACTGTACGTAACCTGCGCCGCGACTGCGAACCTCACGACGATTTCGCGCCTCGGGCAACTTCTTGGTGTCGCGCAGCGCATCCGCATTCCCGCCCTGTAAAGTCGTCAATTCGCGAAACTTGTTAAATGCTGC
Organism: Terriglobales bacterium; assembly: GCA_035764005.1. Taxonomy (NCBI): domain Bacteria; kingdom Pseudomonadati; phylum Acidobacteriota; class Terriglobia; order Terriglobales; species Terriglobales bacterium. Next base: position 87,626 of record DASTZZ010000021.1, on the reverse strand, counting down.
GCCGGTGGCAATCATCTGCTGCGCAAGCTTGCGACCTTCCTCTACCGAACGGGATTTTTCGCCCAGATAGAACATCCAGGCGGAGAGTTCAAAGCTGAGATCACGCAGATCGGCTGGGCCGCCGCCGTGCAGAACTTCAACGCACTCGATCACCTCAAGCGCATTGCCGACGTATCGGCCGAGCGGCTGATCCATGTCGGTGATGAGCGCGACTATGTGTTTGCCCATTCGCACGCCAGTGTCGACCATCAGCTCGGCGAGGTGCACGGCGTCGGATTCTTTCTTCATGAAGGCGCCGGAGCCGGTCTTCACGTCGAGCACCAGCGCGTCGATTCCTTCGGCGATTTTCTTGCTCATGATCGAAGCGCAGATGAGTGCCGGGCTCTCGACCGTGCCGGTCACGTCCCGCAGTGCATACATCTTTTTGTCGGCCGGGACGATCTGCTCGGTCTGTCCGACGAGAACCATGCCGCACTTGCGCAGGACCTCGCGCATTTTGTCGGGCGCGAGGTTTACGTTGAATCCCGGAATGGATTCGAGTTTGTCGAGCGTGCCGCCGGTGTGGCCGAGGCCGCGTCCGCTGATCATGGGCACGAGCAGACCACCGGCCGCAACGATGGGGGCGAGGATGAGAGAGGTTTTATCGCCGACGCCGCCGGTGGAGTGCTTATCCACTTTCTTGCCAGCCAAGTCGGACCAGTCCAGCGTGACACCCGAGTGCAGCATCGCTTCAGTGAGCGTGGCGATCTCCGCGCCTGACATGCCCTTGAGCAGCACGGCCATTAGCCATGCCGACATCTGGTAGTCAGGAAAGTCGCCGCGCGTGTACCCACGAACGATGAACTGGATTTCGTCGCGCGTGAGTTCGTGTCCGTCGCGTTTGCGGCGAATCAGATCGACGATGCGCATCGGCTCTCGGCGGCACTCCTGGATGTCATAGAGGGAAGTGCAAGATTACAGGACTTCAGGAGAACTGAATAGCTGTAATTGCAGATCAGGCCAGCGAATCGGAGCCGAAACAATGGGGCAACAGTTCCCGCATCGAGCTTCGCTGAATGCCGTTCGGTCCGAGATAGAAAATTTCGGCGTCAGGTCCGAATTCACTCATGACCTGCCGGCACGCGCCGCAGGGAGAGCAGGCAACATTGCGGTCATTCACGACTGCGACTGCACGAATTCGCACGTGCTTGGGGCCCAAGGCAGCAACTGCCGAAAAGACCGCCGTGCGTTCAGCACAGTTCGTGAGTCCATACGAGGCGTTCTCGACATTGCATCCATAGAAAATCTCTCCGCTCGCGAGCAGGATTGCGGCGCCCACACGGAAGTTCGAATACGGGGCATAGGAGTTTTCGTACGCGTGCTTGGCCATGGCGAGCAATTCGTTCTGCTCGGTTTCAGAAATTGCGCTCGGCGGGTTCATTGTGGTCGGAGAGAGATGATACGGATTCGAGGGTGGAAGCGCAAAACTCTCGCGAGGCTTGTCTGTGCGTAACTTGGCAAATTCGCGGCCGACGTCTGAGAATGGAAGAAACGCCTCTATTCAACTTTTGCTGTCCTTGAGACGAGATAACAGCATTCGCAGAGAGGAAATTATTCGTTTGGTTAGTAAAGCAGTAGCGGTCTTATTTATGTCGACTCTGCTGGTGGCCCAATCATTGCCGCCGCGGAACCAGAGTTCGGGCCCACGCACGCATCGTCCGTCGATCCCTGGTGGCGTGCGTTCCATGAAGGGCTGTCTGGTGAAAGATGCGGAAAATGGAATCGTCCTCGTATCTCAGAGAGGCAGCAAGGTTCCAGTCAGCAGCGCCGAGGACCTCGCCAGTCATATCGGCCAGCAGGTAAAGGCGAGCGGCGCTTTTGTGGCAAAAGACAAGGACGATCCCAGCGACCCGAATTCATCCAGCAAGCCGGACGATAAGCTCCATCCCGAGCACGAGTTTCGAGTCTTGAAGATCGAGGTGCTTGCGCCTAGTTGCGCACCCATCAAAAAGAAGTAGTGCACAGCTTGCCGACTGTTCCTTAAAGCGTCGTCCAGATGCGTACGATCGAAAACAGGGAGATGAATAGTCCAAGGCCGAAGTAGATATTGTGCAGTGTGGCCTCGCTAGGTGGGTCAGGGAAGTGAACGCCATGACTGCGGAAGAAGCCGAGCAACGCCTGCTCGCGCTCCATGATGAAGTCAGCGATTGGGCGATGAAACGCGGCCACGATCAGGCCAAGCACCAAACGCGCGAAATCCCCCGCCATTCCCATAAGTCGAGTGTAGCCATTGGGTCGAATCTCTCAATCGGGGGAAGGGCTTAATTCGTCCTGCGATGGGTCTCTACCGTTGCTCGAGGTTGGGCGAGTGTCTAAAATAGAAAAACTGCCTCTGTAGGCCCGTAGCTCAGTTGGTTAGAGCGCTTCCTTGACACGGAAGAGGTCGATGGTTCGAGTCCATTCGGGCCTACCATTCTTTGAACATCGGGAATTTATTCCTCTCCTGTTTTCCGAACCTTAGAAGATGGCTAAGGTTACATCGCGAGATATTCCGCGGGAGTGATGATGGGTGCTCCGGCAAACGACTTGAGAACCAGTAGATCTTTGTCTCCCGCGATCAACAAGTCGGCGTGAGCGAGAGCTGCGCACTCCAGGAATTTGTCCTCGTGCGGATCGCGACACTTCTTAACGGTTCCGCGAAGACTCACGTGAATGGATCGAGCCAGAACCATCTCAAGGGCGAGATCAGCCCGTTCGGGATCCCATGAGAACTTCTCAGTTAAGACGCGAAGGATTTCTTGCTCGATTTCGTCGGCAGTCGCGATGACGTCCTGGCTCATTGCTTTGGCTAATGCCCGCGTCGGTGTTCCATATGCTTTTGCAAACTGGAGCGCCGAAATCCAGACGTTGGTATCCAAAACGACGATCACTGCGTCCGGGAGGCGCGGCGGCCTCGACGAACCTCTTTGATCAGGCGCGACACGTCACGCTCCGCATAACGCTTTGGATTGCGGCTTGCTGCATATTCGCCGATCTCTTCCAGGCTAAGTCTTGCTTGCTGCGCATAGTAGGTGCGGAACGCTTCGCGAAAGAGCTCGCTCATGCTGCGAGAATCGCGCTTGGCCAGAGCCTCGGCCTTCAGCGCTAGATCGGGCGGCAAGCTGATTGTGTAAACCTTGGATAGTCGGGAGGAAGCCACAACAAACACATATTACAATGTAATGGAAAACATTACAATGCCGGTAGGGCTAGCGATCCTGAGAACCGGTGTGGTATTCGAGAGCATCATCGAGAGTTTCGGATCGTTCTCCGTCTCCTATTTGCAACCGCTCCATTTCTGCGTACAGACCTCCGCTGCTAACGAGCTGGTCGTGCGTACCTTGTTCGACGATGCGGCCGTCTTTGATCACGAAGATTACGTCGGCTGCGCGAATGGTCGAGAGGCGGTGCGCGATCGTGATAACGGTCTTGCCCCGCATCAGGCGCTCCAAGGCCTCAACCACGAGTTTTTCTGCGCCGGCATCGAGGCCGGAGGTGGGCTCGTCGAGGATCAGGATGGGAGTGTTACGAATGAGAGCGCGGGCGATGGCGATGCGCTGGCGCTGTCCTCCGGACAGAGTCATTCCTCGTTCGCCAACGATGGTGTTAAAGCCCTCCGGCATGCGCTCGATGAACTCGGTTGCGTTGGCCAGTTCTGCTGCGCCGATGATTTCATCGCGACGAGCTTCAGGTTTGCCGTAAGCGATGTTCTGCCAGATTGGACCGTGGAAGAGCACGGTCTCCTGCAGCACAAAGCTGATCTGCTGACGGAGCGAGCGCTGGCGGAAGTTGCGAATGTCGATGCCATCGATCCGCACGGTTCCCGAACTGGGATCGTAAAAGCGAGGAATCAGACTGATAATGGTGGTCTTGCCTGCGCCGGTTGGACCGACGAACGCGGCGACTTGGCCGGGCTCGATCTTGAAGCTGACGTCTTCCAGAATGGGAGATTCCGGAGAGTACGAGAAGCTCACGCGATTGAATTCGATTTTCCCCTTTAGACGCGGCGCCGGTTTCGATTTGGGAAGATCTTTGACCTCTTTATCGGTCTCAAGCACTTCCTGAATTCGCTCGTAGCCCACCAGGGCTTTCGAATAGGAGTCGGTCATCTTCGAGAGCTCCTGCATCGGCTTGTACATCTTTGCCAAGTACATGATGAAGACGACCAGCGTGCCTGAGGTGACCTCCAAACGTCCGCCAAACCAAAGCACAAGACAGGTGCCGACCGCGACGATGATCTGCACGATGGGCGCGAGCTTGGCTTTCAGGCTGCGCGCCCGCAGCGCGATTTCCACTCCTTCGAGACTTTCTTCGTCCAAGCGCCGCACTTCATAGTCTTCACGAGAGAAGGCCTTCACTACGCGAATTGACCCGAGAACCTCTTCGATGATCGAGACGATCTCGCTCTCTTTCTTGCGTACTTCGCGTGCAGCTTTTTTAATCCGGCGCGTGTAGGTGTAGACCACCACGAACAGGAACGGCGCAACAGAAAGGGCAATGAGCGTGAACCGCCAGTTCATGTAGAGCATCACGCCAATCATGCCGACGAGAGTGATGAGGTTAATCAGCACTCCAAGAAGTCCGGAGGTGATGAAGCTCTGGATGGAGTCGATGTCGCTCGTGACTGTGCTGATCAGGTCGCCGGTGCGCTTCTGATCGTGATAGGCAAGGGAGAGCCGCTGTAGATGCGAATACAGCGCGCGACGCAGATCGTGTGTCACCCATTGCCCGACGCTGGTAGTGATGTACTTCTCGGCGTAGGAGCAGACCGCGTCGAGTAAAGCAATCCCGAGCACGGCTAAGCACGCGAATTTTAGGATCACGAGCTTGTCGGTGCCAGCGAGGGAGTGAACGAGATGCTCAAGCCAACCGGAAAGGTCTTTGCTCTTCTTGGAGTCGAAGACGTTGTCGAGAACGATCTTGATCGGCCACGGCTCGAGCAGGTTCGCCGCGCTCTCTCCGATGACAGCTAATAGCCCAAAACTTAGCGTTCCTAGGTGCGGCCGAAGAAGTGTGCGAATCGTCAGCCTTCGAGGTGAGATCGGTCTCGATGGAGAAGATTCTTTTTGCCCCTGCACGGGATTGATCGTTCCAGGCAATCAGCAGCTCTCATGAGCGGTGGACCGCTGCTCTGGTTAGATGCAGGTTGACGCATGCATTTACGGCAGTTTGCGTCATGAGCCGTCGTCAGCGCTGGATGGACAGAACCGCCGCCGGTAAGCGGTAGGGCAGCCGCGTGTGTTGCGGCTGCGCTTTTCCAAAATCCGTACTGTATCGTGCCGCCCGGAGTTCGCCGTCTGGCGGTCTCCGACCACTAGCTACCGCCGGCAGTTCTGTTAGTTGTCGCGCAACGTCTCCATCGGATTCAGATTGGCTGCGCGGCGGGCCGGGAGATAGCTGGCAATAAGAACCACAAACGCCAGCAGAACGGATGTGCTCAGCAGCGTGCCTGGATTGTAGAGGCTAACCTGATACAGCATCGTCGAAAGTGCCCGTCCGGCGACGAAAGTTACGAAAATTCCAATCAAAGACCCGATCAGCGCCAATTGCACACCGCTCCTGACCACCATCGTCAAGACATCGGAGCGCTGTGCGCCCAGAGCCATGCGCACCCCAATCTCGCGCACGCGCATTCTCACCATGTAAGTGACCACGCCATACAGCCCCAGTACTGCGAGGAACAGCGACAGTGCGGCGAATGAAGAGAGCAGTATCACCAGGAAGCGTCGGCTCACCAAAGAGCTGTCTACCCACTCTTCCATCGTCTGCGGTTCGTAGATCGGCTGATTCGGGTCAACGGCGTGAACGGCATTCGCAATTGCTCCGGTTAGCTGTTCCGGATGGGAAAGCTGCGTGCGTACCACTACCGAGGCGCTCGTGTCCGGACTCTGCGCGAGGTTCAAGTAGTTAATGCCTTCGCTGGTATCAGAATCGAGCGAAGAGACGCGCGCGTGCTTCACCAGACCGACGATGGTGTAGGAATCCTTGCTGCCGAAGTTCAGATGCTGGCCGAGCGGGTCCTGATTTGGGAAATATTGCTTGGCAAGTGTTTCGTCGATGATGACCACCTTCTGCGTCGTCGGACGATCTTCGGTTGTGAATTCGCGCCCACGAATTACCGGAATACGCAGAGTGCGGAAGTAGTCGGCGGAGACTGCGCGAATGATGGCGTGCGGGCCCGGATCTCCCGGACCGGTCGGACGTCCTTCGATTTGGAAGGAAGCTGATCCGCCTTCGTTCGTAAACGGCAACGAGTCGGCGATGGCAGCGTCGGTCACGCCGGGAATGTTCTTGATTTGATCGAATAGCGCCGTATAGAACGCGGCCTGCTTCTCATCTGTGCCGTAGACGCTCCGCGGCAGCGAGACGCGCGCCGAAATGAGGCCTTGCGGATCGAATCCGGTCTCTACCTGCTCGACTTTGCGCAAACTCGTGACCAGCAGGCCGGCGCTGACCAGAAGCAGCATCGCGACTGCAATCTCGCAGACGACGAGAGCTGAGCGCAGGCGCTGACGCGCGCGGTTTCCCGTATCGGAACGTCCGTTGTCGCGCAGAGCTTGCACCCATTTGAAGCGCGTCATCTGCCAGGCTGGAGCGCTGCCGCATAGCAATACTGCGATGATCGCGACGGCAGCAACGAAGAGCAGGACTGGAGTCTCCAGGTGTACCTGAATGTTGCGGACGAGATTCTCCGGCGCCAGCAGAAGCAGAAGCGGGATCACGGTTTCAGCGAGAAATACGCCGAGCACTAGGCCGCCGCAGGCGAGAAGGAAGCTTTCGAGGAACGCTTGTGCGATCAGCCGTCCACTAGGCGCTCCGAGTGCAACGCGGATCGAGTTCTCACGTTCGCGATCGGAGGCGCGGGCAAGCTGCAATCCTGCGATGTTCAATGACGCAATCAGCAGGACCAAAGCCACCGCTCCCAGCAGCAGGTACAACGGCTGACGCAAGTCTCCGGCAACATAGTCGATCAGAGGCATCGAGAACATGCCCCAGCCCGCGCGTCGCGCGAAGCTGTTGGCGCCTTCGCGTTCAATCTCTTCCTGAGCGCGCGTGTTCAGGTAGGCGTTCGCCTCATTGACGGTCACGCCCGGACGCAGGCGCGCGATACCAAAAAGGTTTTCATTGAAGCGGTCATTCGGATCGAAGAATCGGCCGGGAGGCATTGCCAGCGGAGTCCAGAATTCTGCGTCGTTGGGCCAACCGAATTCGGGCCCCATCACGCCGATCACTTCATAACTCTGCTGGTTCAGTTGCAGCTTGCGGCCGACGATGTTTGGGTCTCCTCCGAATCGCTTCTTCCACGTTTGATACGAGAGGACAACCGAGTAGTTCGCGTTGGGCTGATCGTCTTCGAGACGGAAGTTGCGGCCGAGATACGGCTTGACCTGGAACACGTCGAACCATTGCCATGAGACGCGGGCGGCCTGCAGGCGGATCGGTTGAGAGTCTGATCCGGTGTAGTTGAAGCTGCCCGGCATCATGATCGCCGCGGAGGAGAACACTTTGCGTCCTTCCAGTGAATCCTGGAAGTCCGGAGCGGAGATGCTTATGTTGCTCAGGCCACCGAGCGTGTATCGCGCTCTCAGCGCAACCAGTCCCTGCGGGTTGTGGAGTCCACTCGGATTCAGCAGGACTGCATTCATCACGCTGAACACCGCGACGTTCGCTCCAATGCCGAAGGCCAGCGTTAAAACGGCAGTGGTCGTGAAGGCGGGAGACTTGCGCAGTTGGCGAAATGCGTACCGAAGTTCCTGCAGGAGTTTGTCCACGAGCGCTCCTCGAGTTTGATTTGGATACGGCAGTGGGACTCGAAATGTTCAGTACGGCACGCTGGTAGCCAACGGCAGGAGCCTCGATGTTCAGACGTTGCAGGGATTTAGCGGCTAGTGGCGCGGGTCAACAGCGTTCGCCTTCGACGCACGATGTTCATTTGCGAACAGTCGATCGAGACGAGATTCGCGACCGCGCAGGTGTTGATTTACTCGCCGCTGGATTTTTGGTCACCACCGCGGTACCGCTGCCTTCTTTGACAGTATTGATGGCGTCGGCCTTCGCGTCGAAGGTCTCAACCAATCCGCTCGGCCAGCGGATTTCGAGCGAATCGATCTTCGCAGCCGAACCGAGCCCGAAATGTACGCGCATATCGTTAGATGAGCTGTAGCTCGAGCCGCTGCGAACTTCATCGACGAAGGCGCGTCCGCCAGCTTTCACTGTGATGCGCGCGCCGATCCCGTCGCGATTCGATTTTGTCCCGATCGTCTTTATTGCGATCCAATGATTGGGATACGACATCTGGTTGACAAGCAGGCTCGGCGCATCGCCGATATTGACGATCACGGCAGAAATCTTGCCGTTGTTCCACAGATCTCCGATAGCGAGCCCACGGCCTGAGGCGCGTCGCGGGATCGCTGGACCGGCGCGGTCCGAAACATCGTCGAATGTCCCCTTGCCGCTGTTGTGATACAGAATGCGCGGTTCGCGATACTCCGAGCCCAGCTTGAACTGATCGACCTCCGGATATACGTGGCCGTTGACCAGCAGCAGATCGGGCCAGCCGTCGTTGTCGAAATCCAGAAACATCGTTCCCCAACCGAGATACTGTGTGTGCAATCCGATGCCGGATGCATAAGTGGCATCGGTGAACGTTCCATCGCCGTTGTTGTGGTACAGCGTGGAGCTGTCGTCGGAGAAGTTCGTCTTGAAGATATCGAGGCGGCCATCGCCATCGTAGTCGGCGACAGTGGAACCCATCCCCGCCTGCTCGCGTCCGTCTTCGTTGAAGGCTGCGCCTGCGACTACCGCAACATCCGTGAACGTTCCGTCGTGGTTGTTGCGATAGAGAATGCTCGGGGTGCTGTCGCACGCGACGTAGATATCGGGCCAGCCGTCGTTGTCGAAATCAAGCGTCGACACGCTGAAAGAGTAATGTCCGGTAGTCTTTTCGATTCCAGCTTTCTTGCTGACGTCTTCAAATTTGCCGTTCCCAAGATTGTGATAGAGAACGTTGGGCGCACTCTTTAGTCCGCGCGGACCGCACATGACGGGGACGCCTTTCCACATGCATGAAGTGCCCTGTCCGGGAGCAGGCGTGTTGGCCAAGTCGAAATCGACGTAGTTCGAGACCATCAGATCAAGTTGGCCGTCACGGTCGTAATCGACGAATGCACAGCCGGTGCCCCACTGTTTCCCGTTTCCGGAAACCCCTGCGGCTTCAGCTGTTTCCTTGAATGTTCCGTTGCCTTCATTGTGATAGAGCCGATTCTTGCCGTAATAAGTAACGTAGAGATCATCGAAGCCGTCGTTGTCGTAGTCGCCCGCGCAGACGCCTTGTCCCCACCCGCTGGAGCGCAGGCCGGCTTTGTCGGTCACATCCGTGAAGGTGCCGTCATGATTGTTGTGAAAGAGATGATTGGTGGGAGCAGGCGTTCCAGGCTGAGCATCGAGCGTGGTGCCGTTGACGATGAAGATGTCGGGCCAGCCATCGTTGTCATAATCGAAGATGGCGACGCCGCTGCCGGTCGTCTCGATGATGTACTTCTTGGTGTTCTTGTCACCTGAAACAATTTCGAACTTCAGGCCGGCTTTCTCGGCCACATCCTCGAAGTCCGCGACTTGCGGTTTTGCTGCTTGAGTCGGGCCGGGAACGCTCAAATTCGTGTTCTGGGCAGGGGAAAACTGCCCCAGTAGCAGGCAAAATCCGAGGACAATCGCCGCGAAGGACTGCAAAAGTCGCTCAAAGGTTCGTATGAGAAGCCGAAAATTGATTCGCAAACGATTCAAAGTACTAATGAGAACTCATCTCCTGCTGTAATTCTTGCAGGTTTTCGCGCGCAAGGTGATGGTTTGGATTAATCTCAAGGGCTCGTTCAAAGTGCAGTTTGGCTTCAGAAAGCTGTCCCACTTGCGCCAAAGCGCTGCCCAAGTTCGTCTGCGCATTTGCGTCTTCCGGGTTTATCTCTACCGCAGCGCGAAATTGGGCAACGGCATGCGGGAAATCTCCTCGCATAGCGAGGACATTTCCCAGATTGTAGTGCGCGTCAAAATAACTGGGACGCGACTTCAGCGCGGTCATGAGCCGCTGAATAGCTTCATCGAGTCTGCCGGCCGACATCAATGCGCCAGCATATGCATTATTTGCCAAGGCATCTTCGGGTCTGATTTGTAGCGCTTTCGCATACTGTGGGAGGGCTTCTGCCACATTTCCCCGGGCCTGAAGCAGGGCAGCGAGGTTGTAACGAGCCTCGAAATTCGCAGGATTTTTGTCTAAATCGTGGCGTGCCAGCGCTTCCTGGAGCAGACGGCGTGGATCTTCGCTGTTTCCTGCTTGTTTGTGCGGCAAAACTTGAAGCCAAAGATGCGCCATTTCATCACTGGACCGGTTGCCCGCGGTTACACGTTGCGGCGGATGGTTGGGATTTGCGATGTTGTCCTCCGAGTTGTCGTACACATAACGCATGGAAATGGTGGTTCCTTTGGGGAGAGCCACAGGCCTCTCGTACCGATAAACCGCCTGCCAATTCAAATTCCACTGCTTGATGTGAATCAAGTCCTTCCTGGTTCCGTTTGGAAAAATGGCGAATGCGTCAAGATCCTTACCCAGATAGTGTGCGTGAGGATAGATCGCGAGCAGGTCCGCATCGATTGGAAGCTTGAAATCGTCTCCCACGAGGAAACGTTTCGCTCCTGGCGGGATGTCCAGCGCGGCATCATTTTCCATCTGAAGCAGCATTGGATGGAGCGTTGCCGGCTTGTCGGTAAAGTAAAGTGCCACGCTGGGCTGCACCATTTCAGGCTTTCCCGACGGCTGCAGATGCGTGTTGAGAACCAGATCGGTGCCTTTGTCGAGCCTCAGCGACATGCCTTCGGGATACACATAAGGCACAGTTCCCGGTTTCCAAAACAGGAAATGGCTGTCTGGATCGAAGGCTTCCGACTCGATTCTCAAATCCATTCCGGCGAATCCTGCGCCCCCTTCGTGTTCCATTTGGCGCGCAGCTTCCATGCGATCTACCAAAATATTGGCGTGATGGACAATGCGCTTGTCTCCCGGACGTATTTCAACCGCCCTCAACCAGTGCGTTTCACTGATGGGGACGCGCAGAATGAAATTCCAATATTGATCCGTACCGCTCGCAGGCAGAGCAAACGCGCGGTCGGCGCTCACGACCATATCCGGTTTTCCTATTTGCCAATCGGATGCGAACTTCGGTTGCGGAGGTAAATCCGCCGAGTTGCCTTCGAGTTCTCCTCCATCGACCCACTTTCGAATGGTCAAAATTTGCGCAGAAGTGAGGCTGCGCTCGTCGGCAAATTTGTACGGACCGGGCTCCGGCAGCCATGGAGGCATGTACTTCGACGCAGTGACAGTGGCAATTTGTCTTGCGTGCTTCTTCACCTGCTCGTAGTTCAGCAATGGGAAAGGGCCAGCTTCTCCCGGACGGTGGCAAACCGAGCAGTTTGCGAAGATAATCGGCGCGATGTCTCGGTTGAACGTGATTTGTTGGGCGGCGGTAGCTGGCGATCGACTCTCATGCTCAGAAACTACCGGGTGTGTAACGATACCCAATGTGGTGAGTGAGAATGCGCAGACTGCTCCCATGTCTAAGATCAGACGCAGATTTCTTCTCATTGTAGGTCCGAAATGAAACATCCGATGGCCTGTGTCTCAGCGACTGCGATCGGCTTACCTTCTATGGCTGCTTGAATTGCGTCTTCAAGATCGTGGGTTGTGGGCTGTGGACGAGCATGCCCGAAGCCCTGAAACCAATTATCGATTCGTCCGCGATAAACGAGGCGGGAGTTCGCATTGAAAACCGCAGCTTCCGGCGTGATCTGTGCGTGCGCGAGCTTGACCAACGCGTGTTCGGGATCCCGAACCGCAGAAATTTGCTTGTAGTTATAGTCGTGCAGATACCGTTTAATCGCCGCTGCGGATTCTGCTTTGTCGGGATAAACCAGCCAGAATGTCGCTTTTTCCGCGTACCGCGCCCGGAGTTTCTGTAAGGTCGGTGCGTACCGATTCGAAATAGGGCAATCAGTTCTGACGAATATCAGGACGTTCGTCCTTCCATGAGCAGCTTGCGCCAGATCAATCCTGTTGCCGGAAAGATCAATCGCCTTTAACTGCGCAGTGGCCGTGCTCGTCACCAGCAACACGATTGCGTATACCATGGGGATAAATGAGTTCGCTGCAAGATCACGCTTGAAAAACACGGAGAACGTCAAATCCTGTGGAATCGAGGTTCCAGAAAGTATCCCGCAGTCTGCTTTGGAATGGAAGGCGCGCAGCGCCTTAGCATTGAAATAATCCTTCTTTTGCACGTAAGCTAACAAATACTTCTACTTAGCCTCCGTGGTCCTACTTTTCCAGCGAAATCGTGTCAAGACAATCTGTCGTTACATGCTTCTAAGCAGCGTCATTTGCTGTTTATCACTGGCCCAGACCAGCACATCGCCTGACATGAAAGCCTATGAGAGTGGGCTCAAGGCCATGGACCAAGGCAAGATTGCAGACGCAGAAGCTGCTTTTCAGCAGGCGATCAAAGCGAATCCCCGCAATGCCGACGCGCAGAATGCACTGGCACAGACCCTCCTAAAGGAAGGGAAGATCGACAAAGCGATTGTCCACTTTGAGGCTGTAACTCGTTTGCGGCCAAGTCTGGCTATCGCTCACATGTATCTTGGGCAAGCCTTCTTACAAAACGGCAAGGTGGGCGAAGCGGTCGCGGAACTGCGGACCACGGTTCGCCTTGCTCCACAGCAGCCGCAGGCGCACGAAGCTTTAGCCCGTGCGCTGAGCGCACAGAACAGAATCACCGATGCGATTGCGGAGATGAAGATCGCGCTGCAGCTCGCACCGAGCACCATCGAAATTCACGATGAACTCGGCTCGCTGCTGGCTCAGAACCGGCAATTCAAGCTCGCTGAAGACGAATTTGAGGTAGTGCTGCGAATCAATCCGAAGTACGAACCAGCGTTGCTTCATTTAGGTGTTGCTTATTTGAATGATGAAAAGCGGGCAGAAGCTACAACCCTTTTGCAGCAGGCGACGCAAATTGCGCCTGATGATGGTTTACCTCATTACTATCTCGGGACAATTTGTGAAGCGGAGCAGAAGCAAGAGGCTGCTCTGGAGGAATATCAGGCCGCGGCCAAGGTGTTGCCGAACTTTCTGCCGCTGCGAACTCGCCTTGGCCTGCTTGCGCAACGAGCCGGCGATATGCCGACAGCGATTGAATCCTTTCGTGTCGTCGCGACTGCTGAGCCGGAAAATCCCAGCGCCCGCAACGATCTGGGGCTTGCCTTGGCTCAAACTGCGCAAGCGGAAGAAGCGATCAAAGAGTTTCAAGCTGCAATTGCGCTCGCCCCGAAAGATAGCAGCTACCGTAACAACCTTGGCGCGGTGTATCTACAGAAGTCCGACTTTGATTCGGCAATCGAGCAGTATAAGCAAGGAATAGCAATCACACCGAACAATGCCGAACTCCACTACAACTTGGGACTCGCCTACAAGCTGAAGGATGACCTCGCGAAGTCAATCACAGAACTGCAGAAAAGCGTAGAGCTGGATTCGCAGCTTCCTGATCCGCACTACACGTTGGGAATTATTTATTGGCAGACTGGGAAGTTCGACGAGGCGATCACTGAGCTACGCGATGTCGTCCGTATGAAGCCGGATTATGCGGAGGCATACTACACGCTCGGAACTGTGTACAAGCAGGCAGGCAAACTGGCTGAATCGGTCCAGGCGCTTCACCAGGCTCTGCGCCTGCAGCCTGACTTTGCCGGTGCCCACACGACGCTCGCTGCAGTGCTGCGGCAGCAGGGTGACACGGCGGGGGCGGAAGTTGAAGCGAAACTTGGAGCTGAGATGGTGCAGCAAAAAATGACGCGCCAGGCTGCAGTCTTCGATACCAATTCGGGAATGCGTCTGATGAATGTCGGCGACGTAGAGGGGGCGATTTCACAGTTTGAGGCCGGCATCAAGGCAGATTCCTCGTACGCTCCCGCCCACCAGCAGCTAGCCGCTGCGCTCGCGCGCAGGGGAGATAAAGCGGGATCAGAGAAACAGTTAGAGATTGCGCGGAAGTTGGTGGAGAAATAGAGGGGCGGGAACAGGTTACAGGGAATAGGGAGAAGCCAAGCTTCTCGCGGCTGCGAAGCCCCTGTTCCCTGTCCCCTGTAACCTTCCCCCTATTCTTCATCCCCTGTTCCCTGTGCCCTGTAACCTGTCCCCTGTTCTTCTCTACTGCTGCTTCCTCAACGCCACCAGCTCACTCTCAATCGGCACACCGCGCGTGACTTTCACATGAAGGACGGCTTCAAATGGTTCCGGTTCTCCGTTCGGTGAAACTGCAAGCCGCAGCAACAGTTGCTCAACCGAACTTTGGCGGCAGACGAACTCGACTGCTGCTTGCGTGCCCAGCGTAGTCGTGCCTGCAAGAATCATCACTGATCGTGCCGGATTCAATCCGCGCTCGAGTGCAATGACTGAGTAGTCGTCGCTAAGAGTCAGATTGTTCGGTGTGCCGAAGAAGACGCGCTGCTCATCGGCCTCCGGATGAACATTCACGATACCCAGATCGCCTTTGCGTGGTCCGGAAGTCATGCGTTGAAACACGAACTCCTGCGTGCTTGGAATATCACGCAAAGTCAGGTTCTCCGCCGGCGATCCAACAAAGATCAGATTGTTGTTCTTAACGTCGTCGAGAGAGAGCAGGCTGCCGCGCTTCACCAGGATCTGACGATGGAGCTGAGCAAAGACGCCATCAAGCTGGTGAATCGCCAAAACCTCGCCCACTCCGGTGTAGTGATCGAGAACTTTGGCGTTTACATCGCGTACAGGATCGCGATAGCGCATGCCCGTCTCGGGACGTCCAACGAAGGCTGCGTTGCTGAAGATTACCCATGGCTCGTCAGAGCTGGACGCGAACGCCTTCCAGAAGACGCGAAACGCCGGCGGGGAGTCGTTCTCTGCTGCCTGTGCCGACGCGCCGCGGCTGAAAGAGGCTCGTTGCAGTAGCAGCAGCACGATTGCTCCTGCCAACAGCAGAGAGAGCACGAACACCGCCGCAGCCCACTTATTCTTTTCCCGGTCCGACTCCTGAAGAACTCGTGAAGGCGCAGCCGCAGCGATAGTGCGTTTCTCCACGTTTGCTGGAGCGCGATGAATCTCCAGAGCGTACGACCCTTTCGGCAGTTCAACCTGGAGCACGTCGCCGACACCTTCCGTGTGGTAATACTCCTGCAATTTCTGGCGAAGTCTGCCGACCTGCACTCGCACGGTCGAGTCGGCCTGAGGGTCGAAGGCTGCCGGCCGCCCGAAAACTTCGGTCGCGATCTGATATTCCTTAAGGTGGGTTCCCGGATGCTGAACGGTATGCCGAGCGAGATAACGGAGCAGTCGGCACAGGGATTCCGAATTCTGTAGGACGCTGCTGGTCGCAATCTTCTCGACTTCAGTCAGAAGCTGATCTTTTTCCGTGACAGACACCGAGTTACTGGACATTGCAAAATGTAAGTAACAAAGCGTAACAGGCTGAAAAATCGACTGCAAGCAGAAGAAACACTGAGACGTAACCGTTTCATCGTACCTGGAAACTTCCCAAGTCTTGACATCGTTGCTTGACCTCAACTAACTTCCGGCGGCAAAGCAGAACTCTGCTCTAAAACTGCGCCTCGAGCGCGACGCTCTCGCTTTCGATGGGGATCTTTTGCGAGGGCGAAATTAATCCGAGCTTCAGACGTGAAGCTCAATTCGGCGGCTGGCGAACCCAGCGGCCTTCTCCAGGCAAGCGAGGTCAAAACCAAAATGAAGCGTGCGAGATTTGCCTCCTTATTCTTCCTCTTACTCGGTCTTTTGCTTCTGCTGCCGTTGCAGAGCTTCGGTCAGGCCGTGTACGGGTCGATCTTCGGAACAGTGACCGATCCTTCGGGAGCGGTAATTCCCAACGCGAAGGTGACGGTAACGGATGTTCGCAAGGGAACGTCGGACGTTTTCACGACCAACGAATCGGGAAATTACAGCGCTACTCACCTGATTCCTGACATCTACACGGTCAAGATCGAAGCGCAGGGATTCACTACCGCGCAGTCAGACAATATTCAAGTGTCCGCTGACACTGGAGCGCACTTCGATGCTTCATTAAAGACTGGCGCACAGACGGAAACTGTCCAGGTAACGGCAGAGGCGCCACAGCTCAAGACGGACAGGTCCGATGTCGCGATTGAGTTCAACGACCGGTACGTCGAGCAACTGCCGGTGTTCAACCGCAACTTCACTGAGTTCGAGCTGCTGTCTCCGGGAACGCAAAAGCTGGTCGGCTGGAGTCACGCTTCCACGGAAAATCCACAAGGCTCGCAGCAGATTTACGTGAATGGTCAGCATTTCAGCGGTACCGGGTACGAGCTGGATGGAACGGATAATCAGGATCCTATTCTCGGAATCATCGTGATCAATCCGAACCTCGATGCGATTACGGAAGCCAAGGTCGCACTGCAGAACTATGACGCAGAATTTGGCAAGGCCGTCGCGGGTATCGTCACGGTGCAGACCAAGTCGGGCAGCAATGATATGCATGGCAGCGGCTTCTACTTCCGCCGCAGCGATGCCAACCAGGCCCGCGATCCATTCACGCAGTTTGCGCCTGATCCGATTACCGGCAGGTTCCTTCCTCGTTCGCGCTGGCAGCAGTTCGGAGCAACGATTGGTGGTCCGATCATCAAAGATAAGCTCTTCTACTTCGGCGATTATCAGGGAACCCGACAGACAAGCGGTATTACTAACCAGCTCACCGTACCAACGGCGACGGTGCTGAGTTCCTGCACGACTGGGCCATTCTGCAACTTATCGCAGTATGCTTCCGTAATTGGGAATGGCACGCCGGGAGATCCGAGCAACTTTATTTACGATCCCGCGACGGGAGATCCGGTAACTGGAGCTGGTCGCTCTGTGTTCTGCGGTTCACAAGGTAGCGTCGCTCCAGGAGCATGTTCGCCGGCGAATGCAAATCAAATTCCGATTGGCCGACTCTCGCCACAAGCGATCAACATTCTCAAGCTGTTCCCCTCACCAACCGGCAGCGGGATTCAGAACAACTTCATCGCCTCCGGCAGCGGCCCATTTAATGCCAACTCGTTCGATACCCGCATCGATTACGATGCGACAGCGTCGACCCAGGTGTTCGGGCGCTTCAGCGTGGCTCGTTTTAATCTGAGCGGCAAGGGCTCGCTCGGTGCTCTCGGCGGAGTAGGAACCGGTCTGAACGGTCTGGCGGGCAGCTCGATTACGCACAACTACAGTCTTGCTTCCGGCTTCACTAAGACCTTCAGTGGTACGTTGCTGACGGACTTCCGCTTTGGTTGGTTCAAGTACAACCCCACCACACACAAGCCAGACGAGGGCACGACGCCTGCCAAGGACTTCGGAATTCCAAACGTGAATATGGGCACCGTCTTCACGTCAGGGTTGCCGAGCTTTGAAGACGTTGGTCCGATCTCCAGCTTTGGTGATGGTCTAAATGTCGGGCGTTGCAATTGTCCTCTGGTCGAGAGCGAACAGCAGTTCCAATTCGTGAATAACTGGACCAAGATCAACGGCAACCACCAGTTCAAGTTCGGCGCCGATATTCGCTATGCAATGAATCTTCGCGTTCCGAGTGACGCAGATCGTGCCGGGGACTTCCACTTCCGTTCTGGTCCTACATCGAATGCTGGAGTTGGCGGTCTCGGTTTTGCCAGCTTCCTGCTCGGTGACGTGCAGGAGATGAACCGATTCGTGAGCCCAACCACGAACGCGGCCGAGCGCCAGAAGCGCTGGTTCTTCTACGGTCAGGACACTTGGCGCGCAACCAACAAGCTGACTGTGAACTATGGCCTGCGCTGGGAGATTTACTTCCCAGAGTCGGTAAACGGAAAAGGCAACGGCGGATTTGCCAATCCGGTGGAAGGAATTATTCGTATCGCTGGTTATGGACCGTATGGTTTGAACGGCAATATCGATAACAGCTGGAAGGCATTTGCTCCGCGACTCGGTGTCGCGTATCAGTTCACTCCCAAAACGGTACTCCGCATGGGATACGGACGCAGCTTCGATATCGGAGTATTCGGGTCGAACTTTGGACACGCTGTCACCCAAAACCTTCCCGTTCTGGTCAACCAGGATGTGCTCGCGAACAACAATGGTCTGGCCGTAAACAACAACTCGTTCTTCCCGGCGTTTACCCTAACCGCTGGGCCTCCAGTGTTCACGTTCCCACCGATCCCGTCCAATGGCGTGCTGCCTTTGGGAGGTCCTGCGGGCAATGTCCAACCGAGAATGCGTCCAACGTTCCAACGCCTGCCCACTCTTGACGCGTGGAACGTGACTCTGCAGAGACAGGTCACGAATAACACGAGCGTTGAAGTGGCGTACGTTGCAAACAAGGGGACTCATGGGTTTGCGGGCAATGGTCCGGCATATGACCTGAACCCCGTAGCGTTTGGTCCGGGTGCTGCAATTGTGACAACTGCAGGAACAGCGCCTTCGTTCACTCCTACAACGCCTGCGGACCAACGGCGCCCATATTTCGGTAAGTTCACTTATCCCGGATTTGTAGACCCAACCACCGGCAAAACGCTCACCTGCTGCGCGGGGGGCATCATGGGCAATTATTTCGGCAATGATGCCAGCAGCAACTACGAATCATTCCAGGCGCGCGTTGATCACCGATTCAGTCATGGTCTGCAGTTCCAAGCTGACTACACGTATTCGCACGCGAACAACTTCAGCAACGATCTTGGAGACATCTATGCCGTGGATCCGCGCTTGAGTTATGGTCCGGATGATTTCAACCGCGATCACGTGTTCATCTTCAACGCCGTTTACGACCTGCCGTTTGGACGAGGAAAGACGTTTGGCTCCGACATCAATCGCGCTGCTGATCTGATCATCGGCGGATGGCAGCTCACGAATACGACGAACTGGAGCAGCGGTTTGCCCTGGACACCATCAGCCGGCGAATGCGGACAAGTGAACGATACCGGTCCGTGCTTGCCCAACATCAAAGGCTCGTTTTCTGTGGGGGCAGGCTCATTCAACCCGATCACACACCAAGTGGTGTACTTCACACCTGTGTCCGGATTGGCCTACCCTGCATCCTCGTTGACAGTAGGTACGGATACCTGCTCCCTGCCGCGTCCGACATCGGGACCGTTCTCGCTGCCGGCTTGTGGAACCGACGGAAACGTGGGTCGGAACTCGTTCTTCGGTCCAAGAAGTTTCTTCGACAATATGTCCCTTGCGAAGAATTTCCACGTAACCGAACGAGTGAACGCTCAGTTCCGCGTAGATGCGTACAACGTGTTTAACCACCCGGTGTACGGCTTCAGCGCGCAGGATTTTGGCGCTACCGGCGGAACCTGCATCGACTGCGGCGGGAATAACGGCAAGATCGTTGATATCCAGAACGGTTCGACAATGAGACAATTGCAGTTTGGAGTAAAGCTCGCCTTCTAGTTGGCAGAAAGAAGTTGCCTTGGGCTCGTTCTACAAGGGAGCGGTCATCCGCTCCCTTTTTTATTTGCGAGAACAGTTTCACCGCGTGGGAACGGTAGCACTCTGCCTATGGCTGGTGGTTGCGCTGCAAGCGGCTTTAGGCGCCGCCGCGCTGGGCCAAAGCTCCCTAACGCAATTCGAACGCGATTACGGCAAGTGTGCGATGTGCCATGCAACGCTCGTCGACAGCTACTCCAAGACCGCAATGGCGCACGCCAGTGGACTCGCTTCCGACTCTCCAATCACCGGCAGTTTTTATCATCCCCAGTCTCGGGTGAAGTATGAGGTGTACGGTCGTGATGGCAAGCTGTGGCTGAGCTTCAGTCGAGCTGAGGATCCAAAGCTGGAAGGCAAACGGGAACTGCTCTACTACATAGGTTCCGGCACTTTAAAAGGGCGAACTTATCTTTTCTCGCAAGACGGCTTCCTGTTTGAATCTCCCATCAACTGGTATGCCCAGCAACGTGTCTGGGATATGACTCCGAATTATGGAGCGACGCGTGAAGCTCCGCTGAACCTGCCTGCGTTTCCTGAATGTTTGAATTGCCATTCCAGCGGCATGCAGGCTCCGATTGCGGGAACAGCCAATCATTATCCGATTCCGCCGTTTACGCACGCTGGGATCAGTTGCGAGCGCTGTCACGGTGACGCAGCGAATCATGTGGCGCGCGGCGAGAAGATGCTGCAGATCTCGCGTCTTCCTGTTGAGCGGCAAGAGCAGATCTGCATGCAGTGTCACTTGGAAGGCGATGTGGCTGTCGAACGTCCGCACCAGCACGCGTATAACTTTCACGCGGGGCAAAATCTTTTGGATTTCGTGCGCTACTTTGTTTTTGCTGACAAAGGAGAAGGACGCGCCGTGAGTCAGTTCGAAGCCCTGGCGCAGAGCGCTTGTAAGCGCGCATCGCGCGATAAGATGACCTGCACTACGTGTCACGACCCGCACTTCACGCCCGAGGCTTCGAAGAAGGTTGAATACTTCCGTGCAAAATGTCTGAACTGCCATGGGGAGCAATTCGCCGAGAAGCATCATCCGGAAAGCCGCGATTGCGTGAGTTGCCACATGCCAAGCCTTGCAACGAAAGATATCAGTCATACACAGGCGACGGATCATCGCATTCTCCGCGTTGCTTCCGCGCACACTGATGGAACGCAAACGCTGGAAATGACGCTGCGCCCATTTCCCGAAAGAAAGGCTGGAGCGGAAGATGATCCTCGCGATCTCGGGTTGGCATATGAAACCCTGGCGGAGCGAGGAGATGCGACCGCGGCGACGAAAGCTGATAGCTTCCTGCAGCTTGCACTTCAGCGCGACAAGACTGACGCTCCGGTTCTCGCAGCTCTCGGATATGACGCGCAGCTTCGCGGCGACGCAGCTAAAGCTCGCGAATACTATGAAGAAGCTTTGCACTACGACGAAGATTCGGCGGAAGCGGCCACCAATCTGGGAGTGATAGAGGCGCGGGAAGGCCGTCTGCGCGATTCGGTCGCTCTGTGGACGAAAGTATTCGAACTTTCGCCATGGCGCAGCAGCGTTGGCATAAACATTGCGATGGGCTACTGCGCCGCCGAACGCTATGATCGTGCAAAGTTCTATGTCGAGCGAGTGCTGGAGTTCAATCCTGATTTCGGGCTGGGCAGATCGCTACTCTCGCAACTCAATTCTGCGTCGCCGAGTTGTTCGCTAGAACGCAAATGAGTCAGATGGAATTCATTGCTCTCGACAGGAAGGCAGTCTTCTTGCGCTGATGCTGCGTATTCTCTCAAAACAATTTTCCGCCAACATTGTGCGAGCGATCGCAGCTCTTCTGATTTTGCCGACGAGTGCAGGTGTGTCCGTTGCAGCTCAAGCTGCTTCGGAGAAAACGGCCCAGACTTCGCCCCAAGGTGTTCTTTCTCAGGCGCAACACTTGATCGACGAGAACAATCTTGATCAGGCCATTGGGCTACTTCTGCCTCTCCGCAATCAGCAGCCGGAGCACGGGCGTGTGGAGCATCAGCTCGGACTGGCGTATTACCGCAAGGGCGACTTCGCCGAAGCCGAGCATGCGTTCGCGCGCGCGATGCAACAAGACCCCAACGATCGGGAGGCGGTTCAATTACGCGGTTTAAGTCTCTTCCAACTCGGACGTCCCGCCGACGCAATTCCCTATTTGAAACAGGTGCAGTCCTGGATTGGTCCAGCGAACGTTGACGCCAACTACGTCCTGGGGCTCTGCTACATGCACACCCAGAAGTACGACGATGCGCGCAGGTCCTTCGCGCAAATGTATGGTGTGGCTCCGGACTCGGCGGCGGCGCATCTGTTTCTGGCGCGTATGTTGCTGCGGCAAGGTTACGATCCCATTGCGGAACAGAATGCGCAGCAGGCAGCGGCGATGGATCCCAAGCTGCCGCTGGTTCATTATCTACTCGGGGAATTTTTTCTGTACAAGTCGAATGTGCAGAAAGCGATCGAAGAGTTTGAGATGGAGCAGAAGCTGAATCCAGGGTACGCGGGTACTTACGACCGGCTTGGAGATTGCTACAGTCGCGTCGCGAGATACGACGATGCGGAGCGAGCTCTGCAACGTTCGATCCTGCTCGATGCTACGGCCACAGGCCCTTACATCCTGATGGGCAAAGTGCTGGTCAAGAAAAAAGATTACGCATCGGCTCTGAATTATCTTGAAAAATCACTGCGCATGGATCCGGCAAACTACATCGCACATCACCTTATGGGTGAAGCATACCGGGGTCTGGGCCGCGAGGCTGATGCTGAGCGCGAGTTGAAGAGATCGGAAGAATTGCAGTCATCTCAGGAAAATAAGCCGCAAGGCTGAGCCGGAGAAGAGCGAACACGAAGGTCACGAAGGCAACAAAAGAGGTCACGGAGAATTTCTTTGTGACCTCATGTGTTAACTTCGTGACCTTCGTGTTCGCCCCTCCGGGAACGGGTGAGTCAATGCTGAAAGCAATCATTCTGGCAGGATCGCTGCTATTGAGTTGCAGCGTCGGGGCGCAAGACGCTGCCGACACTCCCCCCAAAATCACAGTTGACTGGAGCAGTCCCACGCCCCTGATCTCGCCTTCGGGTTCAGGCGCTGCATCTGCGGGCACGTTTAATCCTGCTGCAGTGCGCGTCGGCAACAGGACGGTTCTTCTTTATCGCGAGCAGGATAAAGCAGGCACGTCTCGGATCGGCTACGCGTCGAGCAGCGATGGTGTGCACTTTACGCTTCGCGCCCAGCCAGTGCTCACGCCAGAAACTGACTACGAGAAAGATGGCGGCGTTGAGGATCCGCGCGTGCTCAAAATCGGTGACACGTATTACATGACCTACACCGGCTACAACAAGCGCGATGCCCAGCTCTGCATGGCGACTTCGAAAGACCTGATCCACTGGGATCGCAAAGGCATTCTGCTGCCTGCCTATAAAGGAACCTGGAACACGAAATGGACAAAATCGGGAGCCATTGTCCCGCAGAAGATCAACGGCAAATGGTGGATGTATTACCTGGGTACGAAGTCTGACAACCACGATTACATGGGGCTCGCCTCGTCTGACGATCTGCTGCACTGGGCTGATGCGACCCAAGAACCCGTACTTCCGCGAAACGCAGGAGCGTTCGACTCGCGCGTGATGGAGCCCGGACCTCCGCCGCTTATCACTTCCAAGGGCATTCTCCTCATCTACAACGGAGCAGACGACAATCTGGTGTACACAACCGGTTGGGCGCTTTTCGACAAGAATGATCCGACCAAGCTTCTGGCGAGAGCCGAGCAGCCGTTCTTACGTCCTAAGAAGGAATGGCAGCGCGTGGGACAAGTTCCTAATGTGGTGTTTACCGAGGGAATGGTCCAGATCGGGAAGCAGTGGTGGATCTATTATGGCGGAGCGGACAAATACATTGGAGCTTCCCGCATTAGAATCTCTTTGAAACCCTAAACGGGAATGCCTGCGCGATCGTTCTCTGCGTTCTGCAAATTCTGTAGGCACTCGGCAACAACTTGATCGACGGAAAGCTTGCTGGTATTGATGGCTGCGTCTGCCTGTCGGTAGAGCTGCTCGCGCTCTCCAAGGATGCGCTGGAGGTCAGACATAGCTTCGGGATTGTGTGCCATCGGCCGCATGTCTCCCTGCGCTACGACTCTCGCCATGTGCTCCTCCGGGGTGGCTTGCAGCCAGAGCGTATAGCAGGAGCTCAGGAGAGTGCGGTACGTCACCGGTTCCAAAACGAGACTGCCACCCGTGGCTACAACAAATCGAGATTGACTCCGCAGCAAGTCATCGAGGCACTGCCGCTCGAAGCGCCGAAAACCAGGCTGACCATATAAGTCAAAGATCATCGACAACGACACCCCGCTCGCGTGCTCAATCAGGCGGTCAAGTTCGAAAAAGGGAATGCGGAGTTTGTCTGCGAGCAGCCTGCCCACGCTGGATTTGCCTGCTCCGCGCAACCCGATCAACGCAATACGCTCATTCCTCGAGTTGCCATGGTGATTGCTAAAGTGTTCAGTTAATACCTGACGAGCTCGAGCGACGTGTTCCGGAGCGAGCCCGCGAAGAAATTCAACCGTGTGTTTCAGATCGGAAGAAGGCGACGTTTCTACTGTCAGGATCGTCTCGAGTGGCACTTCGAGCGCGCGGGCAATCTGTCGCAGAACAAGCACCGAGGCGTTTCCCGATCCGGTCTCAAGCTGCGCGAGAAAGCGCTCAGATACGCCCGAATCTGCGGCCAGAGCCTTGCGCGTCAGCCCACGCTCGGCGCGCGCCGATCGAATGTTTTTTCCCAGTAGCTGCAGATATTCGGAATCGCTCCGCGGTTCCATCGCCCCGCTCTTGAGTGGTGAGGAATGAACTCCGTTTTGGGAAGTCGTGGCCATCTAGGATACTGCCCGAAAATTGACGAGCACCTCCCGCAGCGGAAGCTTTTCTGTCTCAGAAAATTTCGCGAGCGCTTCAAGCACATTCCAGCCCGCAGAAGAGGGCAGAATCTTTACGTCTTCGAAGGGATAGGGATCTTCCAGTTGAATCAACCTTGCCTGCTGCAATTCGTTGAGCAATGAGTACATGGCTTCAACATCGAGTCCGCAGGATTCATGAAGCTCGGGCAAATAAGCTACGTCGGGCTTACGCTGCTGTCCGCGGCCGTGATAAGCGAGTTCTGCAATGTGAGCTAAGAGCTTGCGAGCTTGTGCCGAAACGGAACGCAGCTTGTCCGAAAATTCTCGAACCTCGACCGAGTGGATAGAACCTTCTGGCCACCGATCACTCATTCCAATGTCATTTACCACAAGGTCCGCACTCAATTGAACCTCACGTACTCGAAATCGATCGGCTTGTTGTTGATTCCCCGTGCCGGCGGTGCGATCCAGTTGGCGAACTTGCCCGGCTCAAGGACTTGTCCCATGAGCGATTCGATGTACTGGTGATCACTCTCGGACGGCATCCACTCACAACGGCGGCTGTTCCACTCGGACTCGCTGACGACTTGTCCGTCAGGAGTATTGAACTGTCCGGAAAAATTGCCGATCTTGCGATGGAATCCGACGTGAGGCAGCTTGAACCGAAATGGGATTCCGAGCTGGTCGGGTATGCGGTTCCAGCGGTTGATGCCGCCCTGAATCTCTTCGATGTAGTCGTCGCGGAGCCGCGCATTCAGCGCCGTAAGTGCAGGAACCCGCTTTTCGACGATGCGGCCGTTATCCATATCGAGCACCGGATATTCGTCTGCGGTGAGCTTATGGTCATCGGGCTTCTTTCCTTCTTCATAGCGGCCTTTTAGGCCGGTCGTGTAGTACGTCGCAGCGTTTGACGAGATCTCGGACCCGAACAGATCGAGCGTCACGCTGAAATGGAAGTTCACGAATTTCTGCAGCGTTTGCAGGTCGACTACGCCGAATTCACGCCCTTGGGAGGGATCGGTGAGGCCGTGCTCCTTCATTACTTCGCAGGTACGCTGAATCGTGCGCGCAACGCCCGATTCGCCGACGAACATGTGATGCGCTTCTTCGGTCAGCATGAACCGGCAGGTGCGCGAGAGCGGATCAAAAGCCGATTCTGCCAGCGAGGAAAGCTGAAACTTTCCGTCGCGATCGGTGAAAAAGGCAAACATGAAAAACGCAATCCAGTGCCGCGTCTGCTCATTGAAGGCAGTGAGAATGCGCGGATTGTTTGCGTCACCCGAACGGCGCTCGAGCAAGTACTCGGCTTCTTCGCGTCCGTCTTTCCCGAAGTAGCGATGCAGCAGATAGACCATTGCCCACAGATGCCGTCCTTCCTCGACGTTCACCTGGAAAAGATTGCGCATGTCGTAGAGAGACGGTGCAGTCTTTCCCAGCAGGCGCTGCTGCTCCACCGACGCAGGCTCGGTGTCACCTTGCGTGACAATGATGCGCCGCAGCGTCGAGCGATATTCTCCAGGGACTTCCTGCCACGCTGCTTGCCCCTGATGATCACCGAAGTGAACCTTCCGCTCCTCGTCGCGCGGCACGAGGAAAATGCCCCATCGGTAGTCCGGCATGCGGACGTATCCGAAATTGGCCCAGCCATCGCGATCGACGCTGATCGCAGTGCGTAGATATACCTGCAGATCCGTGCTGTCCGCCGGACCAGTGTCATTCCACCAACCCAGGAAAGCCGGCTGCCATTTCTCGAGGGCACGCTGAAGCGTACGGTCTCCGGCGAGATCGACGTTATTAGGAATGCGTTGCGAGTAGTCGATGTTCATGAATGTGTTCCTACACACAGTGTGTCATTCCGAACGCAGTGAGGAATCCCTACTGTGCCCAGCACGTTTCGACGGAGTAGGGATTCCTCGCTTCGCTCGGAATGACAGATAGAGAGGGCTTCATACCCGCTCCCAATTAAATTTCGCCTTGCTGCCGGTGCCGTAAACCTTTAAGGCGCCCGATTGTCCAACCGCGTTCGGACGAATGAAGATCCAGTTCTGCCACGCAGATAGGCGACCGAAGATACGCGTCAGCATCGTTTCCCGTTCCGGAAAGCGAAGATTCGCTTCGAGGCCGGTGAGAGCGTCGGGCGAAAGTGCGACCCGCGACTCGATCGCGAGCCGCAGTTCGTCTGCCCAGTCAAGATCGTCGGGCGCGGCGGTCACGAGTCCGAGTTCGGCCGCCCGCTCTGCTGTGAGCTTATTCCCAATCTGCGATCGAAGTTCCGACAGCCTTTGCTGATCGCCATAGAACCTCGCCACCAAACGCGATGTACCGGCGGCAGACGGTAATGCCGAGAATGCGGCAGCTTCTGAGTTCGCGTTAGCATCAAGATTCATCTCCGAAAGTCCGATGAACACCGACTCGGGATTATCGGGGAGATTGAGCATGTAGCTGCGGTCCGCGGACAGAGCAAGTTCAAAGAGAGTACCGACGAAGCATGAGTTCTCTTCGATGACCGCATACATCGAACGCGACGAGACGTCGAGACGGGCAAGCGTGCGGCGCAACATGCCGATAACCTCCCGAACGAACCAGTCCGAGCGATGCTCGACGAGCTGCCGATCAATTTCCAAAACTGCGTTGGCATTTCCTTTGGTCTTGAACAGCCAAAGTCCGAGCTCAAGCTCGTTTATCCGAAGCATGAGGATGGCATCGTCTAGTTCGCGGGCCATCTGCAGCGGCCACCAATTTGCGCCTGCGGATTTGATTTCGGCGAGAGTCTTAGCCGGCGCCGCTTCAGGCGCGCGCACTGTAATAGAGGCAGTGCGAGCCTCGCGGTCGAAGATTACGTCCACGTACTCGTAGTGATACCCGCGCTCATCGAGTTCGCGCTTCAGTGGCGTGAACTCAACGCTGGTTTCGTTGTGAGGACGGTCGCTCTGGCTTGCGAGTTCTTGCGCACGCCTCTGGATGTGATCGCTCCACTGCGCCGGCTTCACCACATCGTCTACCAGCCGCCACTCTTTTGCGCGCTGGCCCTGGATGCCCTCTGGTGTAGTGCAAAAAATGTCGGCGAGATCGCGCCGAACTTTGCGCTTATCGGTCACGCGCGTGAGGCCGCCGGTACCGGGCAGCACTCCCAAAAGGGGAACTTCCGGCAGGCTGACAGCTGACGAGCGATCATCGATCAGGAGGACCTCGTCGCAGGCAAGCGCGAGTTCGTACCCACCCCCCGCCGTCGTCCCATTACATGCCGCAATGAACTTTATCCCGGAGTTGCGGCTGGCGTCTTCAATGCCATTTCGGGTCTCATTGGTGAACTTGCAGAAGTTCACCTTCCACGCATGCGACGAGCTACCCAGCATGTAGATATTCGCGCCGGAACAAAAAACACGCTGCTTTGCGCTCGTGATCACGACCGCGCGTACTTCAGGATGCTCGAAGCGGATGCGTTGCAATGCGTCGTGCAGTTCGATATCCACGCCGAGGTCGTACGAATTCAGTTTGAGCTTGTAGCCCGGACGTATGCCGCCGTCCTCCTTCGTATCCATCAGCAAAGTGGCGATGGGGCCATCAAACTTAAGCTGCCAATGCTGGTAGCGGGACGGGTGGGTCTGAAAATCAACCAGCTGCTTCTCAGTGTCGGTGGCAAGAGCAGTTTCCATGAAAGCTCCAAATACAAGCCTAGAGATGCAGTTTATGTCATGTCAAGTAGCCTAAGCTGCAGTATTGTGCAGCATGCCCATGCCAGACATTCCCGCGCATATACTCGCCCTTTGGTTGCGCTAAGAACCAAACTCCAGTGAAAGGAACATCCGAGGTGCCGACTCTCATCTCTCAACCCGCGCGGATTCAAGCGGCCGGAACCAAGCCGAAACTCATCGACGAATATATTGGCCGTGTAAACAGCAGAACGCAGGCTGCCAGCGTCGCCCATATGCGCAGTCCCGCCAGGTGGGAAGAGCCTGGGCAGCGTCCTGAGTTCGATGAGTTCACTTTGGTTCTGAAAGGCATGCTGCGCGTCGCGCACGCATCTGGATCAATCGATGTTCACGCCGGCCAGGCAGTAATTGCGTACAAAGGTGAGTGGATTCAATACTCCACGCCTGAAGGAGCGGAATATATCGCGGTGTGCGTCCCCGCATTTTCTCCCGAAACGGTCCACCGCGACGCATGAGGCTGCATCCGAGATAGAGAGCCATGAATGAATGACAAGAACCATGCGACAAAGAATGTGACTGGACGATGGCTCGAAATCGACGAAGTCCGGCTGGTGAATGATCTCCGCATCATGCACGCCAAAGTCGATGAGCTCAACCTGCTCGTGCAGAATCTCAAACGTCGTCACGACGAAGCGGATCTACAACTATGCCGACCATCTGCTCCTTCAGGAAGACATCGACCGCGTGGACCAGATTTATCTCTGGTTTGTGGGTCTGAAAGAAGAAGGTCGGAAAAAGCTTGCCTGAAGAATTCTGCTTCGCGCGCATGCTTAAGGTGCGTCCTTCCAGCTCTCAGATGTAGCTTTTTTGCCACACCCTGTTTTTGCCGAGGCAGGGTATTCTGTTTTTTCGCAATACCTTACGCGCCCCCGCTTGGTTCAAGAGCAAACAATTCGACAGTCGATCAGCTTCAGTGGCGTTGGTCTCCACAGCGGAGCCGCGGTGAAGATGCGTATCCTTCCCGCTCCTGCCGGCAGTGGAATCAACTTCCGGCGCGTCGATCTCGATAATTTCGACATCGAGGCAGTGGGACGTAATGTCGCGAAAGTCAGTTACGCGACCAGTCTCATGCGACGCGGCGTTCTGATCTCGACTACCGAGCATGTTCTCTCGGCCTTGATGGGAGCAGGGATCGACAACGCCGGCATCGAGCTCGACCAGCTCGAAGTTCCCATTCTGGACGGAAGCGCAAGGCCGTTTCTTGAAGCAATTCAACGAGTCGGAATCAAACGCCAGAGGAGGCCACGCACTTACTGGCGCGTGCTCAAGCCAGTTGAAGTACGGGATGGACAGAAGTTTCTCGGCGTTTATCCGGCGGAACGCTACTCAGTTTCGTACACCATCGATTTTCCCCAGCCGATCGGCATTCAGAGCTACGACATCGATCTAGCCGGCGACAGCTACGCGCGAGAAATCGCGCCCGCCCGCACTTTCGGTTTCCTGCGCGATGAAAGTGCGTTGCGCAATATGGGACTGATTCGTGGCGCTTCGGAGGAGAACGCGATTGTGTTGACTGACACTGGCGTAAAAAACGGCCCGCTTCGCTTCGAGGATGAATTTGTTCGCCACAAGATTCTCGATCTCATCGGCGATCTTGCGCTGCTCGGCCATCGCATTCTGGGAAAAGTGATTGCCAATCGCGCCGGGCACGCGATGCACACGGCGCTCGTCACGCGTCTGCTCAGGGATAGATCATTGTGGGAAGAGGCGCAGATCTCGCGCGAAGAAGATGAGCTGCTGGAGAGGACGACGGCCGAGCCAAGCCCGGCCGTGCTCCACCGTTAATTCGCTGGTACCAGCCGAGCCGGCCGCCGATTAATCTTCTTCAGAACCCGTCCACGTCCCGGATCGCACGTCGTCATACCGACGAATTCGGGGGCTAATCCATCTCGTCGCTCGAAAAAGTAGCTCCGCATCGTGAGGCAGACCGAGGAATGACCATCAGGGTCTCCGGTTACCTGAATGTGATCAAAATTCTCGAGACGGCGAAATTTCGGATCGCCCAAAGTAAATTGCCGCGCCGGAATGGACGACGATCCAGCATTGGCATCAGCTTGGGAAACCGCTTGAGGATGATTAGCGGTAGCGGGCAAATCAGCGGGCTGGGCAAGCCCCAACAGCAATACGGGAAGAAAGAGGCCCATGTCGAACTCCTTTCTCGGCTGAAAGTATAGCTCTCAACGGGAACAGAGAGCAGTGCCTCAGGTTAGAACGGGGCCTCGAACAGGACTTGCAGAATTTATTTTCGAATTTCGATGATCTTACCCGGCACAGCTAGGTGGAGTTCGGCAAGTAAGGTTTTGGCAAGCGGCAAAATATCGACGAGGCGATTTAATCGGGCACACAAGACAAAAACGGGAATTCTGACTTTCTTCGCATTCTGCTGAAATTGCAGATTGCGTCCACGGTGACGAGAGCTTCAAATTCCGCCTCAGCGACGCGCAGTAACTCTCCCTTTTTCATACCGGCGCGCCCAATTTCTTGAACCGTTAGGACCTCGTGCATCGGCAGAGCATCGCGGAAGCGCCGGTCTATGCACTCATCTAGCAATATCTTCAATCAGTGCGCTGCCTGAACCAGGTGAGACTGAGCTTCATCCAAGAGGCTGAGAACCTGATCTCGCTTTACCGAAGGGAAGCCTTCAAGAAAACTATTAATCGATTCTCCGGCTTGTAAGTACTCAAAAAGCGTCTGCACCGGGACACGGGTTCCGGCGATCACAGGAGTGCCGCCGAGGATGTCTGGCGACGATGTGACCAGTGAATCCATGTGGATATTATGCCTTCTTCCCGTCTTTGCGATTGCGCTTTTCTACGATGACGAGAACACCCGGGCAAAAATGCCGTCCACATTTCCGAGCTGCCGTTTTAGATTAAAGGCACCTTCGATCTGCTCGCCGGAGAGTTTGCTGCGAATCTCGGAATCATTGCGGATCGCTTCACGAAAGTTGGTTCCGTTCTTCCAAGCCGCCATTGCATGCTTCTGGACCAGGCGATAGGCGTCTTCGCGCGACATGCCTGCTTCCGCCAAATCGAGCAGCAGTTGTCCGCTGAAGATCAGTCCGCCCGTGCTCTCCAGATTCTGCAGCATGCGGTCGGGATAAACGAGCAGTGTGTCGAGCAGCGTGGTGGTCTTGTGCAGCAGGTAATCGATCAAGATCGTCGAATCCGGCAGGATTATGCGCTCGACCGAGGAATGCGAGATATCGCGCTCGTGCCACAATGCCACATCTTCGAACGCCGCCTGCGCATTTCCGCGCACGACACGCGCCAGTCCGCTGATTTGCTCGCAGGTAATCGGATTCCGTTTGTGCGGCATCGCCGACGACCCTTTTTGCTTTTCGCTGAAATACTCCTCGGCCTCGCGAACTTCGGTGCGCTGGAGATGACGAATCTCGACGGCGATTTTGTCCAGCGTGCTGGCGATTACCGCCAAAGTCGCAACGAAGAATGCGTGACGGTCGCGCTGGATTACCTGGCTGGAGATGGCCGCAGTCTTCAAGCCCAATCGCGAGCAGATCTTCTCCTCCAGCTCCGGCGTAAGGTGAGCCAGCGTGCCAACGGCTCCCGAAATCTTTCCCACGCGCATGTCTTCCGCTGCATGCTCGAAGCGCTCGATGTTGCGTTCCGTTTCGGAATACCAGTTGGCGAGCTTCAGTCCGAAAGTGGTGGGTTCGGCATGAATGCCGTGCGTGCGACCAATCGTGGGCGTGTGCTGAAATTCAAACGCGCGTCGTTTGAGGACGGTCTTCAGGGCTTCAAGATCGTTACGAATGATCAACGAGGCTTCATGAATCTGCAGTGCCTGCGCCGTATCGACGACGTCATTCGACGTAAGCCCGAAATGCAGCCAGCGCGCTTCTGGACCGACCTTCTCCGCGACAGCAGTGGTGAAGGCGATTACGTCGTGCTTGACCTCTGCTTCGAGAGCCTGAATGCGCGACAAGTCGAAGTCGCCGCGCTCACGAATGGCTTTCGCGGCCGACTCCGGAACCATGCCGGCTTCGGCCAGCGTCTCCGTAGCCGCCACTTCGACGCGCAGCCACATGCGAAATTTATTTTCGTCACTCCAGATTCGGCCCATTTCGGGCCGGGTGTAGCGTGGGATCACGCGCGAGCCTCAACGATCACTTGGAAGTCGCCCGAAGCAGCCGGGCGGAAGAGAACAGAAAGAATAGCGTAGAAGAGCGGGTTCGCGCGAACAGAACCGCGGGCAGCAGGGCGGATCGCAGGAGAGCATCGGTGTTGCGCTTGCAGGGGTCCTATCCGGTGGGGCAGTCACGTTCTTTGCAGCTGCGCATCGTCGTGAACGCCTTCGGGCGCAGCAACGCGCGGACTTAGCCCGTTCACACATTTCCGGCCCACCGCCTACACACGGCGATTGTTGCCTCAGTCCTGCTAGACTTTCCTGTTTGTCTTTATGAGCCGAAAGCTATTTGGGACCGACGGAATCCGGGGAGTCGCTGGAGAACTTCCGCTCGATTCAGGCACCGTCTTCGCGATCGGACTAGCTTTGGGTCATCATCTTGCTCATCAAGGACAACGTCCGCGCGTGGTCATCGGACAGGACACACGACAGTCCAGCGCATGGATCGCCGACCGGCTCTCCGACGGGTTGAGAGCGTCCCAGGCCGAGGTCTCGTCTGCGGGCGTGATCACAACTCCTGGCATCGCGTATCTCGCGCGCGAACTCGGCTTCGACGCGGGCGTAGTGATCTCGGCGTCGCACAATCCCTGGACCGACAACGGAATCAAAGTCTTCGGCGGAGACGGTTACAAACTTTCCGATGAGCTTGAGCTCGCAATCGAAAAAGAAATTTTTCGTTTTATTGAGACGCACCGCGAGGTCACAGCAGCAGCGTCAAACGTCTCCAGCCTTCCGGGCGATCACTCGCTGCGGGAAAAATATGAGACGTGGCTGAAGCAAAAGGTCTCAACCCCGAAGATTCGAGGCAACGTTGTCATTGATTGCGCCAATGGAGCCGCAAGCGCCTGCGCTCCAGAGCTTTTCAAGATGCTTGGCTTCGGCGCTGAGTTCATCCATTTCAAGCCGAACGGCAAGAACATCAACGATGCCTGCGGCGCGCTTTATCCGCAGGTGGTGGCCGAGGAAGTAAAGAAAAGGGGAGCCGCTCTCGGCGTGACGTTCGATGGCGACGCGGATCGCGCGCTTTTTGCCGACCGCAACGGAAACGTTGTCAATGGTGACGCGGTGCTACTCATGGCGGCGCGTGACCTGCAGGCTCGCAGGGAACTTGCGAGCGACACCGTGGTAGCGACCACGATGTCCAACATGGGACTTGAAGCCGCGCTGAAGCGCTCGGGTATTCGCATGTTGCGAGCCCCGGTAGGAGACAAATACGTCCTCGACGAGATGCGCAAGACCGGAGCCGTGCTGGGAGGGGAGCAGTCCGGCCATATCATCTTCTCTCGCGTCGCAACTACGGGTGATGGGCTGCTAACCGCGCTGATCGTCCTCGAAATCATTTCCCGAAACGGAAAGCAGCTCGATGAACTCGTCGGCGATCTCAAAGTTTTTCCGCAGGTGATCAAGAACGTGCGTGTTCGCGAGAAGCAGCCGCTGGATCAAATTGCAGCTGTGAGTTCTGCGATTCGTGCCGCCGAGCAGGACCTCGCGGGAAATGGGCGCGTGGTCGTCCGCTACTCCGGGACTGAGCCGCTGGCCCGCGTGATGATCGAAGCCGAGTCCAAAGACAAGATGGAGAAGCACGCCGACTCGATTTCCGGCGCGATTCAGGCGGCAATTGGAGCGTAATGTTCAGGTATTACTCTGAGTTTGTGAAATGTGCAGAAAATGCACTAAAAATGCGGCTCTCAGAAGTTTTCCACAACCGATTTTTTTGTGCTACTATCCGTTGAGTTTCAAGTTTAACGATTCAGCAAGTGAACGCTCAGCCTCCGACCTTCGATTCCGTAGCGAAGGCTTTTTCAGGCTCAAAACGATGAACTTTGGCGCTCGATAATTCCCCTTCGAACCGCCAATAGCCGCCGTTCGGACATTTGTTTTGCCGCTGGCGAACGCGCGGATGCTTTACTGGAAATATTCAATGTCGCTCTCTACCACTGCTGCTGCTCAAGTAAATCCATGGATGCGCATCCTGGGCGCCCTGGAAAAGAAAGTTAATCGACACTCTTTCGAAACCTGGCTCAAGCCAACGCGATTCAGCCATGCGGTGGGCAAGGTGATGTTCGTACGCGTGCCCACTCCCGAGTTCCGCCACATTGGCGACAAATACGGCGACCTTATTTTCGAAGCGGTCGATAACCTCGGCCTTGAGTTTGAAGATTTTCAATTCGTCACCGTCGAGGAGGATCCGGCGGTAGTCGCGCAGCGTCCTCCATCCCAGGGAATTCCGGCGCAGTCGGTGACCCATCACTCAATGGGGAACGGAGCCGCGGCGGCCCCGGCTCGTGCAGTTGCGTCTGCTCCAGCTGGCGCTTCACAAGCGCGGTTTGATTGGGAAACTGCCGCTCAACTCAACCCGAAGTACACCTTCGACGCCTTCGTCATCGGCAGCGGCAATCAGTTCGCACACGCGGCAGCGCGTGCTGTCGCTGAGCGTCCGTCAAAGGCCTACAATCCGCTCTTTCTTTATGGCGGCGTTGGCATGGGTAAGACGCACCTCATGCAGGCGATCGGACACGAAGTAAAGAAGCGCATGCCCGAAGCTGCGATCTGCTATGTCTCCAGCGAGAAGTTCACCAACGAGATGATCAACTCGCTGCGCTACGACAAGATGACGAGCTTCCGCGACAAGTTCCGCAATGTCGATCTGCTGCTCATCGATGACATTCAGTTCCTCGCGCAAAAAGAGCGCACGCAGGAAGAGTTCTTCCACACGTTTAACGCTCTGCATGAATCGATGAAGCAGATCGTGATTGCCAGTGATCGTCCGCCGAAGGAGTTGGCGGAGATCGAAGATCGCTTGCGCAGCCGGTTTGAGTGGGGACTGATCGCCGACATTCAGCCGCCAGACCTGGAGACGAAGGTCGCAATTCTGCAGAAGAAAAGTGAGAGCGAAAAAGTCCCACTCCCGACCGATCTCGCGCTCTATATCGCGTCCAACGTTCGCACCAACGTGCGCGAGCTCGAAGGCGCGCTCATCCGCCTGATGGCGTACTGCTCGCTCACCGGAGCGGAAGTGACGCTCAGCACAGCACAGCAGGTTCTCAAGAACTTTATCGACTCGCAGGCGCGGAAGATCAGCGTCGAGTCGATTCAGAAAGCAGTAGCGGAACAGTTCGGGCTTCGCCTGCCGGAGATCAAGCAGAAGAACAACTCACGGTCAATCGTTGTTCCGCGGCAGATCGCGATGTATCTCGCCAAGCAGATGACCGATTGCTCGCTGCCGGAAATTGGCAGGCAGTTTGGCGGCAAGCATCACACTACGGTGATGCATTCGATCGCGAAAATCGATGAGCAGCGCCGCGCGGATAAAGATCTGAACCGCACCATCAACAAGTTAATGGAAACTCTGAACGGTTGAGGTTCCGTTCGCAGTCTGCCTTGCTCCCATGCGCCTGGCGACAGCAACGGCTGCCGGCGGGAGTTCCATCGACCAGATCGCACCCGGACGCATATACATGCTGGCGCGGTAGAATCCGCGAGCATCGTAGGCTTCCGGTGTGCGGAAGAAGTAGCCACGGTCCTTCCAGACTACGTTGTACACGCCTTCGGCGGTCTTGAAAGCTTCGTCGCGCATGCCCTCCGAGAGCATGTGGGACGCGACGCTGAACGTCGTTCCAGTCCAGACTTCTTCTACCTGCTCGTTTTCGTGCAACGCAGTTCCATCCGCTGCGATGCCATTGATCGCGCCCATCGTTCCATTCTGGAACTTCATGACGTTGTAATCGAAGACGTGCTTGAGCGCGGAGCGCCGCATCTCTGCCGGAACCAGATCGCCGAGTCCAGTGAGATTCGCGTACCACTGTCCGGCGAGCTGCTCGGCCATGATGTCGGTTTTGTAGTCGCTGCCTACGTCGTAGTTGAAGTACGTGCCGTTCCAGAGCTTCTTGATGAATGCAGCCTGCGCACGCTTGAAGAGATCGTCATACGTCTTAGCGGTTGCGCTATCGCCGATGTGGCGTGCGATCTCAGCCGTAGCGCGCAAGGCGGCCAAATACAGGCTGCCGCTGTACGAGCTCTCTCCGCGCGCAACCCAATTGTCATATGTCTGATCGGGAAAGCCGCCGTTTTCGATCAGTCCGTCGCCATCGGTGTCATATTGCCGCAAGTGCTCCATGGCAAGCTTCACGGCATTCCATGTGTAGCGCAGGAAGTCCGTGTCTTTGGAGCCGCTGAAGACGTAATCGCGCCACACCATCAGCACGTATTTGCTGTTCAGATCGCGCCAGTTGGAGACGTCCTGATAGTTGTACTGATTCACGTTCACGAACGGATCTTCCGTTGGCGAGCCAAGATCATGCGGAGCGGAACCGGCTGTCTTCCGCGGCATCAGCGTCAGGCTGCGCGTGTGCTCGGCTTTCCACGCCCAGACATACTCCTGCGGATTGCTTTCGGGGATCGTGTCGGTGTACTCACGCATCTCTTGCTTCTCGATCTCGGGCCAAAACTTCACTAGAGGAAACGAGCCGTAGAAGCGCACGTCCGACGTCCCGTAGTACTTGTAGTCGAAGCATTCGAGGTAGCTGAAGCTGTCGGCGAGCTTGGCTGATGGATGCTTCGGATTGCCGAGCCCATGCAACTCGTGTCCCCACATCGTGCCGCCGTCCGCAAGAATGTAGAGCTCGTTGAAGAGCTCGCCGCGATACCACAGCGGCTTGGACTCGTCGTTGACGATCGGGCTCTGCCACGCATCGATCTGCGCGCTCCAGTTCTGATCGCTTTCAAGCGCGGTTCTGGCGAGCTTCCATGCATTCGTTCCTGAAGCATCGAAGAATTCGGTGTAGTGGCGAAGCCATTTGCGTCCGCCTCCAAATTCCACAATGGGAAGATCCCAGGAGAGTGCCATGGGAATGAGCTTCTTCTCGTTCGGAGCCAGCGTGAAGCGCACCGCAATCGCCGCGGCCATTGGCTCACCGGAGCTGGCCACCTTCGGAGCCCAATTCGGAAGGCGTCCCGATTCTGAAAACGGCTTCCAAACTTCTTCACCTCCGCCGAAGGGAAACCAGTTTGTAATGTAGGAAATCTCGACGCCCGAGCCGGCCAGTGCGGCGATGGCGAATTGGCCGTCCCACTCGTCCTGAACTGGCCTATTGCGCAGACGGTCGAAGATGATGCCCTGCATGTTTCCGCTACCAATCTGCTCGGCGCGATAAAAATTCTTATTCTGGTTGTTGAGTGCGCCCGAGAAGTTTGGCAACTCGTCGCGGAACCACCCCACCATGTTCGTCCATGAAAAGAGAATGGAAACGGTGACGGGCTTATCGCTCGGATTCTGCGCGAACCAGTTGTAGATCGCGACGGGATAACTCGACTCCTTGTAGTTGTTAGGTAGAACCGGAGAGAACTGCTCCAGCGTGAGACTCACCGGCAATTCGGAAGAGCGATACACAAACCACGACTTCGGATACAAAGCAGCATATTCGCCCGCTCCTGCCGGATAGCTCCAGTTCCACGCCGCAAGAGCCCCGCCCTGCGGTTTGCCTGTAGCAAGCACTTCCGCGACTGGCTTCTCGCCCTCGCGCTGAACGAAGACCGCGAACTGATTCGACGGCACGTCCTGATATTTGTGAACACCGGCCTTGACGTGCCAGCGTTCGAAGTGTCCGCGATAAGACCGCGAGAACGTACCTGCGCCGAATCCGCCGACGGGAGCGCCCTGCCAATAGCCATCGTCGATGTTCTGATTCACGAGCTCCGGCTTTGTGCCGCCGGGGTTGGCCGGCGGTTGTCCGATGGGAATTCGCCAGGCGGCTCGTGGGATAGCATCGTCGGCTCCGGCATAGAGCGCGGCAATAAGGACAAACACAAACGCACGAAGAGCAGAACGACAGGCAAAAGAACTATTCATAAATCGATTTACTAGCCTCTTTGAGCAGTGCGCACGAGTGTACTGCTGAACTGTGCATTGTGCAATCGTGTAACTGCGGGGCCTGTACCAACGGAATTTAGGCGTGGGATTCGGTGAGCCTGCCGGGGCTGAAATGAATCTAAAATTTGAGAATGCGCAGGCT
The DNA here is from genome assembly GCA_035764005.1 of Terriglobales bacterium. Lineage (NCBI taxonomy): Bacteria > Pseudomonadati > Acidobacteriota > Terriglobia > Terriglobales > Terriglobales bacterium. Next base: position 49,314 of record DASTZZ010000021.1, on the reverse strand, counting down.
GTTTGCGTGGTTTATTGTCGTGCTGGTCGCAGCGGTCATCTGGGTGGGATTCGTGTATGTGATGCGTACCGGCCCGTCGCAGCAGACCTTTGTTGATTTTAAGAACGGCTCCTCAGCGCGACACATTGCTACAGAGCTGAAGCAGGCTGGGATGATTCGCAGCCGCTGGGCGTTTCTTCTTGTACATCTCTACCGGCATCGTTCACTCAAAGCGGGTGAGTACGCTTTCGATCATCCGGACACCCTGAGCAACATTTACAACCGCATCGCGCGCGGCGACACTTACGCGAGAGTTCTCACTGTTCCCGAGGGATACAACATCTTCGACATCGCTGCCGAGGTGGAGAAGTTAGGGATCGACTCGCAACAGAATTTCCTGGAGCAGGCCCGGAGCCAAGTCGCGCTGGTTCACGATCTTGATCCATTCGCGCCGAGCCTGGAAGGTTATCTGTATCCAGATACCTACCGCTTTGCGCGCAAGAACAAAGCGCCGGATGTGATTGCAGCAATGGTGAAGCGATTCCATCAGGAAGCGCACCAGATTGGCCTGACCAGCGACGTGCATCGCATCGTCACGATGGCGTCAATTGTCGAGAAGGAAACGGCGGTCGCGGACGAACGTCCGCTGGTTGCCGGAGTCTTCTACAACAGGCTGGCACAGCACATGGCGCTCGATACCGATCCGACCGTGATCTATGCGGCGCTGCTCGCGAATCGATACCGTGGAACGATCTACGCGTCCGATCTCAAATATTCCTCGCCTTACAACACGTATCGTAATCAAGGACTGCCGCCCGGGCCAATTGCCAATCCGGGAAAAGACTCCCTGCTTGCGGCGATGCATCCGACGCACACTGACTACCTGTATTTCGTCAGCGACAACCAGGGACATCACCGATTTTCGAAGAGCCTCGAAGAGCATCAGCGAAATGTCGCCGAATATCGACGCGCCGTTGGCGGCGGGCGATAACCTCGACTCCTAATTAGTCCCCTGCCACGCAGCAAAAGCTGAGCGATACCGTTTCGCTGGCGCGAGTCTGCGGTTGTGAATCGAAGCGCTCTTATATACTGAATTTTTCGGCAGTCCTCACCCGTTGGCATGCACATACGATCGGCGGCTCAATCCCTCGTAGTAGGTTTACTCGCACTCTCGGTTTCCGGGTGCCTGGTTCACACGCGCAAGCTGGAACGCCGACAGGTAAATACCTCTAATCTTCTTACCGCCACGCTGCCGCAACTCGTCGAGCAAATCAACACCGAAGCCCGGAAGATTCACTCGCTTAGCGCGACCGTTGAAATTGCTACATCGCTCGGGGGTACCAAGAAAGGGCAAGTCACCGATATTCAGCAGATCAAGGGCAACATCCTGGAAAAAGATCCGGACATGCTCCACGTGCTCGGTCGGCTACCGCTGGTGGGAAGCCGTGCATTCGATATGGTGAGTGACGGTACGAGTTTCAAGCTCTCGATCCCGCCGCTGAACAAGTTCATCACTGGACCGGCGAACGAGCCCGCCCAGCCTTCGAAGAACACGCTCGAGAACCTTCGTCCAAAGGTGTTCTTTGATTCGCTGCTGCTCCACGAAATCAAGCCGACAGAGATCGCGTTTCTCGAGCAAAGTACGGAGGTCGTGCCCGACGCGCGCGATAAAAAGAAGAGCTGGGAGATTCCCGACTACATCATCGACGTGCTTGAGCGCGACGGCGACTGGTGGCGGTTGGAGCGAAAGATCACTTTTGCCCGCACCGATCTCAAGCCTCACCAGCAAATGATCTACGACGCCAGCGGCGCCATTGCGACAAAGGCGACCTATGAAGACTTTGCCGACTACGGTGGAATCAGCTTTCCCTCTGTGATTACGATCAATCGTCCAAAAGAGGAGTACACGATCAAGATCACGATCGAGAAACTTGAGCTCAACAAGCCACTCTCTGATGATCAATTTGTGCTGAACCAACCGCCCGGCGCGCAGGTGACTACACTGAAATAGGTGCGAGTTTATTTGACTCGCTCTTCCGCTGAACCAGATAATGAGAAGTTTGCTAGTGCATTCCCGAACCACTAAGGAGAGTTGAGGAAAACGATGGCGACGGCAGCGCCTCCGAGCGCGGGTTACGAGCAGGAGAGATCGTCGGGCGTTAAGCCGTTGCGCGCAGGACAGGGTCATCAATTTTTGCTTCGCCGCTTGCATTCGCTCAGCGGCATTGTTCCAATCGGGGCCTTCCTTGTCGAACACTTCGTTTCCAATGCGTATGCGACCAACGGTCCTCACGCATACGCAACGCAAATCAAGTTTCTGAATTCATTACCCTTTGTTCCATTTTTGGAATGGACCTTCATCTATATTCCGATCCTTTATCACGCCCTGTATGGGATCTACATCTGGTATCGCGGCGAATCGAACGTAATCACCTACCCGTGGCAAGGAAACTGGATGTACACGGCCCAGCGATGGACGGGAATCATTACATTCGCATACATCATCCAGCACGTGTACCACCTCAGATTCAGCGGACCACGACTGCTTGAGTATCCCGGCGCCGGATTCGGGAAGGTTCAGCAGGAGCTGATGAATCCCTGGATGCTGGCCTTTTACATCATTGCGATCATCTGCGCCTCCTGGCACTTTGCCTACGGAATCTGGCTTTTCTGTGCCAAATGGGGAATCGCACAGGGCGAACGAGCGAGGCGCAAAGTGGGCGGAGTCTGCCTGGTGATCGGATTGCTGTTTGTGATCGTGGGAATGGTGACGGTGAAGGCCTTCGTTGCCCCTCCCGATCCGGCGTGGCGACATATGGGCACTGATCCTGCGACGGCCAGACAGGTGGAAGGCGAGCAGGTGCATTGAGCTGCATTCCGCTGTCATTCCGAACCGCCGGTTTTTGGCGGTGAGGAATCCCTACGGACTGCTATGAAGATCCTGGACGATCAGGAGTTCTTCCGAATCGGTAGCGTTGGCTTCGTAATCCTCTGGTTTGTGGGTGGCGATAAGGATTCCTCACCGCGAAACCAGCGGTTCGGAATGACAACGAACACATAATGGCGAATCCAAAGATCATCGTTGTAGGTGGTGGACTGGCAGGGCTATCGGCGACCATCAAAATTGCCGAAGCCGGCGGACACGTGGATTTGTTTTCCATCGTGCCGGTGAAGCGCTCGCATTCCGTCTGCGCGCAGGGCGGGATTAACGCGGCCAAGAACCTCAAAGGCGAAGGCGACACCACCTGGCAGCACTTCGATGACACCATCTATGGCGGCGACTTCATTGCCAATCAGCCTCCAGTGAAAGACATGTGCGAGGCGGCGCCGGGCATTATCGATCTGCTCGACCGCATGGGCGTGCCATTCAATCGCACTCCCGAAGGGCTGCTCGACTTCCGCCGCTTCGGCGGAACGCTGTATCACCGCACCGCATTTGCCGGAGCCACGACTGGCCAGCAATTGCTCTATGCCCTCGATGAGCAGGTGCGTCGATACGAATCCGAAGGCCGTGTCAGCAAGTTTGAGAGCTGGGAATTCCTTTCTGCGGTCATCGATTCGCAGGGAATTTGTCGCGGCATTTGCGCGATGGACCTGCGCTCAATGGAGGTTCGCACCTTCCCCGCCGACGCGGTGATTATCGCCACTGGTGGCATTGGCGCGATCTTCGGAAAATCCACGAACTCCGTGGTCTGCACCGGATCGGCGCAGTCAGCGCTTTATCAGCAAGGTGCATATTACGCGAACGGTGAATTCATCCAGGTGCATCCGACATCGATTCCAGGGGACGATAAGCTGCGTCTCATGTCGGAGTCAGCCCGCGGCGAAGGCGGACGCGTCTGGGTTCCGAGAACGCAAGGCGACAAGCGCGATCCCCGCAGCATTCCCGAATCGGATCGCTGGTACTTCCTTGAGGAGTGGTATCCCAAGTACGGCAACCTGGTTCCACGCGACGTAGCTACACGAGCAATTCACAAAGTCGTTTATGAGTACAACCTCGGCATCGATGGCCAGCCGATGGTCTATCTCGATCTCACGCACATCGATCGCGCCACGCTCGACCGCAAACTCGAAGGCATTCTGGAGATTTACGAGAAGTTTGTCGGCGACGATCCGCGCGTCACGCCGATGAAGATCTTCCCGGGCATGCACTACACCATGGGCGGACTGTGGGTCGATTTCAAGCAGGCCACGAGTATTCCTGGCATCTTCGCGTGCGGAGAATGCGAGTACGGCTACCACGGCGCGAATCGTCTCGGTGCGAACTCGCTGGTGTCCTGCATCTTCGGCGGATTTGTAGCCGGCCCGCAGGCGCTGGCATACGCCAGAAATCAGTCGAAATCGGCGAGCGTGAATGGCGCATTCGATTCGGAACGCAAGCGGCAGGAAGAGATCAACGCCCGATTGATGAACTCGGAGGGAACGGAGAATCCCTTCCGGCTCTGGCGCGAGTTGGGCGAGATCATGACGAAAAACGTCACGGTCATCCGCTACAACGAAGCATTGCAGCAGACCGACGCCAAGATCGTTGAACTCCTCGAACGCTATCAGCGCATCAACCTGAGTGACCGCGAGATGTGGGCGAACACGTCGTTCGTCTTCACGCGCCAGCTTTACAACATGCTGCAGCTCGCGCGCGTAATCACACAGGGAGCAGCATTACGCAACGAATCTCGCGGCGCACACTACAAACCGGAGTTCCCGGAGCGGGATGACGTGAATTTCCTCAAGACAACGAAAGCGTACTTCGCTCCCGATGCGGACGAGCCACGATTTGAATTTGAACCCGTGGATACGTCGCTCATTAAACCGCGGCCGAGGAAGTACTGAGCTGCGCTGTATTGTCATTCCGAGCGGAGCCTCTCCCTGCATTTGGGAGAGGCGGAGAGAGGAATCCCTATGACTCTCCGTAACGGGGGCGATAGGGATCCCTCATCCGCCTGAGGCGGATTCAGAATGACAACCGGAAAATGACTGGAAACTAATGGTCCCAAACGGCAAAACCGTACTGATAAAAATCAAACGCCAAGCCTCGCCCAAATCAACTCCATACTGGGAAGAGTTCGCGCTGCCCTGGAAGCCGGGCATGAACGTGATCTCGGCGATGATGGACATCGCCGCCAATCCCGTCACTCGCGACGGAAAACCATCGCGTCCGATCACCTACGACTCGAATTGCCTTGAAGAAGTTTGCGGCTCCTGCGCGATGCGCATCAACGGACGCGCGCGCATGGCATGCTCTGCCCTCATCGACAAGCTCGAACAGCCAATCACGCTCGAGCCGCTTTCGAAATTTCCCGTCATTCGTGATCTTGCGGTGGATCGTTCTGTACTGTTCGAGAACCTCAAGCGAGTGAAGGCTTGGGTGCCTGTGGATGGCACTTACGATCTGGGTTCCGGTCCACGACAAAGCACCACACAACAGGAAGCCGCGTATCCGCTCTCACGATGCATTTCATGCTGCTGCTGCATGGAGGTCTGTCCTCAATTCAACGACAAGACCAACTTCGTTGGCGCTGCGACGATCGCGCAGGTGCGGCTATTCAACACGCATCCAACAGGCGCCGCGTTGAAAGAAGATCGTCTGCATGCCCTCATGGGAGACGGCGGAATTCAAGAATGCGGATACGCCCAGAATTGCGTGGAGATCTGTCCGAAGGACATCCCCCTGACCAATGCGATCGCAGAGGTCGGGGGACAAGTAATGAAGCAGGCAATCAAAGATATCTTCACGAGATAACTATGACTGCAACCGGCACGGAATCGAAGGCCGCGATTACATTCATCCGCACGGTGCCGATTCTACGCATCTTCTCAGTCGAGAAGGCGAAAGAATTCTACTGCGGCTTCCTCGGCTTCAAAGTCGACTGGGAACATACGTTCGAACCTGGGATGCCCGTGTACATGCAGGTTTCGCGTGGCGACCTGAGCCTGCATCTGAGCGAGCATCACGGTGACGGCTCGCCTGGGGCTCACATTCACGTCGAGATGACAGGAGTCGATGAATTCCATCGTGAGGTCGCGAGCAAAGGCTACAAATACCTACGCCCCGGAATCCAGGACGAGTTCTGGGGCGCTCGGGCGATGCACGTGATCGATCCATTCGGCAATCAAATCAGTTTCAACGAATTCAAGAGTCAGAGTGCTTGATTGCGGCCGTTCTCAAGTTCTATTCAATCCGCACGCGTAGAAATATGTTCGCTCCGATTGGATGACCTCCATAGGTATTCTTCAGCAAGTCTGGAACGCCATACGACGTGAGCTGTCCTCCAACGGCCGTTGACACATGGGGAATGTGGCCGATCTCGCGGTCGTAGCCTAGCGTGTACGCCTGCACGCGCGTGAAGTAGCGCTCCTCGAACCCAGGTGGAATGGGATTGCCATCGAGCAACAGCTCATTCGTGCGATCCGTGTTCTCAATGCGAGTCCATACGCTGTTGCGGTGAAGCCGAAGAGTCGATTCCGCAAGATAGCTGTTGCCCACATTTCCGTCTGTGAGGCTCTGATTTCTGCCCCAGAGCAGCAGTGAGGACCAATTCCCGTTCCGGAACGGATGGTTGTACATGACCGATGCAGTCATCCGTCTGAGATCTTCGGTCGGTGACAGAGCTTCTGGGCTGTGAAGCTGTCCAATGGAATACTGCAAGCTCCAATTTTGTCCGGGATTCGCTGAGAATCGCGTAGCCCACGAGTCGATCTTTCCCGTATCAATATTCCAGCGAAACTCATCCGGCTCTCGACCATGAAATCCGGAGGCCTCGATACGGAAATTGCTATGTGTGAGCCCAACCGTAATCACGTCATCGGCAATGTGGGTTGAGTCCTGCAGATGATGGCCGAGCGTGGCTACGGGATTCTCCGAAGCCGATGCGCGATGCGGATACGCCATCGGTCCCAGAGCTGGGCTGCCCATCGGCGCCAAGTAAACAGACAGCAGCGTATCCTCACTCAGGCGTTCGTCGTACATCGCAGCTAGTTCCATGAAGAAATCGTGTGGATGCTGCCCATCGACGATGGGCCTGCCGAACGCGGTTTCACCTTGCTGAAAGAGCAGAGGATAACGTCTGCCGGAAACGGTTGCGGGCTCCAGGCTCAACATCATGCGCAGCGTGAGCGTGCCACGGCCAAGCTCTCGCTGCGCCATTGGCATAATCCAGTTTGTTGAAAAAAAATTGTCGGCCCCGCGGGGACCAGTCTGCTGCGTGTCGTTGAGGAACGCGACACCATGCAGCATGAACATCCAATTGCCTCGCGTAGTCATGAGCATGTTCTGCGGCGTGGAGATCGGCTGCACGTCAGTGCCGGCTGTCTCGTGCTGCTCGATGACGTCGATCAGCGCGGACGAGCCACCACTCATGGACATGTGGCCTGCGTGTTCCGGCATTCCGCCCTGAGTGGAATGAGTATCGCTCTGAGCGACGGAAATGTTCGCTGTGATGAGGATAGTGATAAAGAAGAATACGAAGGTCCGCATCGAGGCTCCGCGTGCTGGTGCGAAAGGTGAGGAGAGCGAGACGAGGCTGTCCCGCAATTCAGCAGTGCGAACTCGATCTACACTCGAATTGGAACTGCGGAACCGGGTGGCCCGCTGTCGGAAGTCTGCCTGGCGGGCGAAGCAGTTTGATCGAGACTCGCAGATGGAATAAACGAGTTATCGGCCGAAGTGACGACGAACGAGGGAACAATGCTCACCTGCGCAGATCCGATCGCATGCAGATGGCCCACCGTGCAGCAATCGTGATTGTGCGGAGCCTGGTTCTTCGGCGCGGATTCCTCATGGCAGTCCGCTGCTCCAGAATGTCTCACGCCAGTATCAGAGGCGTCCTGAGAAGTCAGTATCGTCCGCGGCAGCGGATGGGTAATCGACGCATGGCTCAGCATGGCGAATTGCGCTGTGATCAGAAACACGCCTGTGATCGATATCCCGAGCGCCGTATTGAACCGGGTCGCTAGCATGCGTTCTCTCAATGATGCTATACGGTCAACCAGGATGCAAAATTCGCGGTATGCGCTGCAGTTTCGCATTCCGTAGGGATTTCTCACCGCAAACGCAGCGGTTCGGAATGACAAGACAAGAAGCGGTACCGAATGACAAAGATAAGAGCTTTGCTCCGTGTCCTCCGCGTCTCCGTGGTGAAACGGCTTTCCAAAAAAGAAGCCCCGCCGAAGCGAGGCTTGAGGATTCAGGAGGAGGCTACTGGTTCACTGGAATCTTGATGATCTTCTTCTGGATCGCGTAAGTCACGAGTTGTGCCTTGTTGTGGATGTCGAGCTTACGCATGAGATTGAACTTGTGCGCTTCCACGGTCTTCACGCTGAGACCGAGAATGACGGCAATTTCTTTCACTGAGTTGCCTTCGGCGAGCAACTTCAGAATCTCGCGCTCGCGCGGAGTCAACGTTGAAATACGCGGCCTCATGCGCGTGTCGCGCACGCGTGAGCGGAAGTCTTCGACCAGCTTGCCCAGCACCTGCGAGCTGAGATACTTCCCGCCTTTGTAAACATCGCGCACAGCGGTAAGCAGTTGCGGAGCCGGCGTATCCTTCAGCACGTATCCCGCGGCGCCCACTTCGAGACATTGCACGAGGTAGTCCTCGTCCTCGTACATGGTGAGGAAGAGAATCTTCGTCTCCGGCCGGTTCTTACGAATCTGCCGCGCCGCCTCGAACGACGACAGGCCGGGCATGCCGATGTCCATCAGCACGATGTCAGGGCGCAGTTCGCGCGCCTTTTCGACGGAATCGCCTGCGTCGGACGCCTCGCCAACTACTTCAAAATCCGCTTCGGTCTCTAGAAGGCGACGGACGCCCTGACGAAACAATGTGTGGTCATCGGTTAATAGAACTCTGATTTTTGGCATTTGATTACCTGACTCGCGTTATTTACGCCGTCTGCGACATGGCCTCATGATATTGCCGCGCGGGCACCATGATCTCCAGCCGCGTACCTTTCCCTTTCTCGGAATGGACACGCACTTCGCCATCCAGAGAAGCTATTCGTTCTTTGATTCCCGCAAGGCCAAACGAGTGGCTTCGCGGACTGTTCACCTTCGCCGGCATGCCGATGCCGTCGTCTTCAATCGACAGATACACCGTGTTCTCGTGGCGGCTCATCTGCACCGATGCTGATTTCGCCTGCGCATGCTTGGCGACGTTGTGCAGCGACTCCTGCACTACGCGATAGATCGCAGCCTCGATCTCTGGCGCAAGTCGGCCAACGTCTTCATTGATGGCAACGCGGACCTTCACGCCAGTTGCTTTGGCCAGATCCTTGGCTTCCTTGCGGATCGCGGCCACCAGTCCCAGCTCCTGCAATAACAGTGGAGACAAACGGGCAATAATGCGCCGGATGCCCTCGATCGTCCGGTCAACTACTGCAACCGTCTCGCGAATCTTGCCTTTGGCGGTTCGTCCCGTGAGCTGCGCTTCCAGCATTCCCAAATAGAGACGAATCACCATCAGCGACTGTCCGGTTTCGTCGTGCAGCTCCCGGCTGATGCGCTTGCGCTCGTCTTCCTGGACAGCCAGCAAATGGGCCGAAAGCTCGGCGATTCGAGCTTCGCGAGCCCGTAACTCTTCGGTTAACTGCGCGCGTTCTATCGCCATCACCGTGCGTTCCGCAATGGCACGCATCAGATCGCGCTCGTTCGGCAGCCATTCGTAAGGACGCGCAAAACCAATGATCAGCGCGCCGATTACTGTCTTGCCGGTCTTCAGCGGCACGCCCCAAAGCGACGTCGCGCGTTCTTTGATCGCCGGATGCAGAATACGCGGATCATTGGCGACGTCGAGTACCATTTCAGGTTCGCCCGTAGCGACCAGACTGCCGCAGAAGCCTTGTCCCAATTCAAACTCAGAGTCGCTTGGAAGCAAACCTTCTACGCCGAGCGAGCTCTCCAGCCGGAAGCCATCACCTTCAGGACGACGCAGCAGAATCGCCGCCATCGACGCCCCGAAGTTTGCGCTGGTGATTTCCAGCACCTTCTCGAACATGCCGGAAATCTGCCCCGCAGACAGTTCCGCATCGAGCACTCGCAGGAGCGTGGCGAACTCACTGGTTTTCGAGTCGAAGTAGGCGCCGGAAACAGTGATGAAGGTCGAGGATTTCAGAACATCCAGCGTGGCGCTGACTTCTTTCAGCCGCGCGCCAAACAACCCGCTCAGGTAGGGCTCGCACAGCTCCTGATAAATCTCCAGCGATCGCGCAACCGCGCGCGTGTCCACCTGCAGTTTCGCCAAACGCATGCCGAAGTAGTCGGCATTTTCGAAAAATCCAGGCAGATCGTTGTGGGAAAAAAATGAGTGCGCGGTCTGCAGGCTGAGCCGTTCCAGAGCGCCAAGTTCACGCCGTCCAAAGCCAAATTCCGCCGCAACCTGCTCGCGCCACTTTTCGGTTACGTCGCTGTAATAGGGATTGAGTGCGCCCAGGATTTCAACCAGTAATTCGCGCGAGCTGTCCTTCAGCGAGAGGACGGACGACAAAGCTATACTCCGGGGGATTCCGGCGAGCAGTTCCTAACCAGTAAACTTCACTCCTCGCCACGTTGTCATAATTCTAATCGAGGCCCTAAGGTTTTGTCATTAGAGAGTTCCCATCTTGTTAACTTTTTGATTATACGGAGAATAGCTGAGACAGGTTTTGTCACCCCATCCAGAGCTGCTGCAGGATCTGTCAGTTAGAATGGCCTTGTTCTTCGTGACCTGTAGCCGATTCATCGTGACCGGAGCCTGCCCTGAGCGTAGTCGAAGGGTGTTCGCTCTTCTCCATGCGCACTGACCAAAACCCGATCCTGATCCCAGCTCAGGCCCCCGAACAGGAAGCCTCGCTGCTCGAAGTTCTGGATCATGTGCTAAACGCTGGCATAGTGCTCCATGGCAGCGTGGTGATCTCGATTGCCGGTGTCGATCTCGTCTATCTCGGCCTGAACGCGATCCTTACTTCAGTTGAGACCGCCCTAAAGCACATCAACCCAGAGCAGCTCGGAAGGTGAGCCGCCCTGGATGCCCCTGCTCGCGTATTGCATTCTCCTCGACGGCGGTGCGATCAGCCTTCCCGGACAAGGCGTCCTGAGTTCGAAGGCGGAGGCGATAGCCGAGTCGGGCCTGGTTGCCCTTTGCTCCGAAATGGAACGAAGTGCCATTACTCCCAGTAACTTCCAGCAGGCGGCGCTCGAGTTTCATCGCGTTATTCAAAACACATTTGCGCAAAGCGCAGTCATTCCCTTTCGATTTCCAACGTGGCTCACTGCTGAGGAGGTGAAGGCACATCTGCGCCAGGAATCACCGCGGTACAGAGACTTTCTGATCAGGCATGCCGACCATGTGCAGATGGAACTCCGAATCGCTAACCCGGACAGAAGTACGCCGGAAGCGACAAGCGGAGCCGAGCATCTGCGAGCGCGTGCCGCTCAGCTACGCTCGGTCAGCGAGCACGCGCAGCAGGTGAAGCATCAGCTCGCCGACACTGTGATTGAATGGCGGGAACGAGAAACCGGCGACGGTATGCGGCTGTACGCTCTCATTTCGAGCAAATCCGTTGAACGCTTTCGTGAGAAACTCAACCATATTTCTATGCGCGCAAGTGGGCCTTGGCCCGCGACCGAGTTCTTCGAACCGCATTCCGCGAAACATTGAACACGGCGGACACGGAGGCGCATAGAGGGAGAGACAAGATTCTGCTGTCTCAGGATGCAGCCATTCCGCCGATGGATTTGCCTTCGCACAACGGGAGTCCCAGACTGAGGGACGAACCCAAAAAGATCTCGCCCGATGATATGGAGCAAGCGATTGCAGGCCTGAATCAGGAGCTTGCCTCCCTTTCCAGCGGCACTACGCAGCGCATCGACTGCAACTCCGAGAACATCGAGCAAGGACTCGCCCGACTCGTGCTAAGCCTGATCGAGTTACTCCGCCGCCTGCTGGAACGGCAAGCGATCCGCCGCATGGAAGGCGGCAGCCTCGCCGACGCTCAAATCGAAGAAATGGGCTTAGCGCTAATGAAGCTGGAACAGAAAATCCGTGAACTAGCCTCCCAGTTCGGCCTTCGACCCGAGGACCTGAATCTCGATTTGGGACCGCTGGGGCAGTTGTGGACGGAAGAGAAGAATCCGCGCGAATAGGTCACATGAACCTGCGTCGTCTGAATGCCTTTATGTCGGAGGAATCCAGATCAAACCATTTATGCTGATTTTAAGCTGGACCCAGATATAGAAATATCAATGAAAACCACAATCGAGAGATGGGCAGCAAGTTCTGGTAGCGCTACCGGGAATCGAACCCGGGTTTGAAGATTGAGAATCTTCCGTCCTAACCCCTAGACGATAGCGCCACTTGGGTGAGAGCGACTGTTCGATTATAGCAAACGGTTTGCGCTGTTCCTGCAGGGATTTCCTTGCGGAAGCGCATCGAAATCGGTGAATAGCGCTTACTTTGCAATCTTTCGCAATTGCGAAGTCACCTCGTCGACATTCCCATTCTGGAATAAGCGGATACCGGCAATTCCGGCAGCTCCTGCCTGCAGACATCCATGCGCATTCTGTAAGCTGACTCCGCCCAGGGCAAGCACCGGCATCGGCGGCTTGGCGGCGTGGCGACTACAAGCGGCCTCCAGCGACGCGACCCCTTCTTCTTTGATTTCACTGCCCTTCGCGAATATCGGACCAAAGACGGCGAAGTCCGCGCCATTGCCTTCGGCTAACTCGACCTCTGCCCGTGAATGGCACGAGACTCCGATCATGGGATAAAGAATTCCGGCGTGCATGAAGATGGAGCGGGCGTCTGCCGCCGAGATGTCATCCGAGCGCAGATGAACGCCGTCGGCACCGCAGGCGATGGCGACGTCGGATCGGGAATTGATCAGCACCTTCGTGGATGGATTCGTCGCGCGCACGATTTCGACGGCGCGTCTTCCCAATGCGCTTAGTTCGCGTGCGGATAGATCGCGTTCGCGAACCTGGATCGCGTCCACGCCGGCAGTAGCGACCATGCGAATGCGGTTGAGCAGCAGTCGGCATGCGTCGTGTTCATTCGTGGAGAGCTGTTTTCGGTCGGTGATGTAGTAGAGAAACACCGGTTTGAAATTAGCACGATGGCTCTGCCTGCATCCCGCGACCTGTTCTCGCTAATGGAACATCCGCCGATCGGCGATGCCAAATGCAACACCGCTCGTGATTCTCGACTCTTTATTTGGTATGCCCCCCGGCCAACTCGGCGTGCAGATCATTGAACTGCTATTGATCGCACTGCCCATCGCGAGCATTAGCTGGACCATCACGCATGAGGAAGTCTTCCGCGAGCCGCGCGAATTTTGCGCGCGATGCAGCAAGCAGGCTCGGCATGTGCTCGTTCGGAAGTTCTTCTATCTGTTTACCTGCGAATACTGCTTCAGCCATTGGGTCACGGCGTTTTTCCTTATCATTACCCGCTACAAACTGATTTTCCCGGATTGGCGCGGATACCTGCTTGGACTCTTTGCTCTGGTCTGGATGGCGAATCAATACATGTCGATCTTCGACCGGCTGAGGCTCAACATCAAACGCGAGCGCGTTGAGATCAAAGGCGAAGAGCACGAGGTGAAGCGCAAGATCGACGGACCGAGAGCTGCATAAGGACCGCATCGGGTGAAGACCGCCTGACTCCGAATTCGCAGCTCGCGTGGTAGTACATGTCTCTCCGTGTTTTGCACACGTAACCTACATAAGTGAATATGAGGTTCTCTCCCCTGCCATTCCCGGTTTTGAACGGAGATCGTCATGACCTCTTCGTCGATTCGAGGCCTTCGCGCTGCCGCCCTCTTCTCTGCACTCGCTTTTCTGTCCTTTTACGCCTGCGCGCAGTCTGCGAAAGCGACGCCGTCGTCGGCTACTGCGGCGTGGACGGTAAAAGTAAACGGCGCGATTCGATGGCAGCAGGTCACTCCGGCCGGCGCGCTGCTGGTTTCGACCGACAATGCGCTCTCCGCGATCGACACCGATGGTGGTCGGCTCTCCTGGGAGAAGCCTGAGTTGGCAGGAATGGCAATCGACAACGTCCATCCGCTCGAGGGTTCTCTCCTGATGGAAGCGACACGGGAAGGCCTTGATGAGATCTTCGACCCGGTGACTGGCGCTGTGGTCTTCGATTCGCGCAAAGCCGACTTCACGAAGGTGATCACGCGCCGCGTGCTGCCGCAGAGCGGCACCTTTCTTGTCCATGGACAACGTGCTTCCGGCGGAGCCGCGGTTGCATTGTACGACCTGAGCACCGGCCAGCAACTTTGGACGAATGAATCATTGTTCGCGCCCGAGGAAGCCCCGAAAAGGAGAGGCTTCGGTGCGCTCATGCAGGGACTGACGCAACTCGCATCACAATCGACCGAACTGCAAGTGCTCCAGGCCGGGCCCGAGATGATCGTGGTTCACACTCTCACGGGATTGCGCGGACTCGATGCGCGCACCGGCAACGTACGCTGGTCGGCGACATTGCCCAGAGGGCGCTTCGCCTCCCTTCCTCACCATGTTCAGCTCTACCCCTCCGTCGACAAGACTGATCGCATTTACGTGAGCTTCGATGACAGCCTGACGGCATATCGCCTCGCCGATGGTCAGGCGCTCTGGCCGCAGCCTGCCAAGGTGGATGGATGGATTCGTGACATCGTGCAGCATCCCGCAGGCATCGTGATGCTGCCCGAAGCTCCGCCGGAGAACGAAGCCACCGGCAGCCGTCGTGTGGTGAACGGCGTGGTGCAGACAGGACTCAATGTAGCCCGATATGACGACGGCACAACCGTTCTTCCCAAAGCGGTACGTATGCACGGCACCGTGATCGACGCGATGATCGCCGGCAACTCCGTGGTGCTCACGATCGATGCCGAATCGAAAACGTTCGTGAACGTCCTCGATGTCTCGACGGCAACGCTGCGCCTGAAGAAAGACGCTAAGATCAAGGGCCAGCTTTCGTATGCGGAACTCACGCCCGCAGGCTTGCTCTACATCTCTCGTCCGGATGCCAGTGTGAACGCCGAAGTCAACATCATTGATCTCGCGACTGGTGAGCCGCGATTCCAGGATGCCATCGAGAGCGGGAAGCCTCTGAGATCGAATCAAGATGCCTACGATGCCGCCCGCTATTACCTGCATCATGCAGTCGAAGGAAAGCTGCTCTACGTCTTCGCCAACCGCGACCACAAGCTCTATGCCGTCGATCGCGAAGCGGGAACATTCAAGGCATTCAGCAGCGAAATCAAGCTGCAGGGCGGCGAAGATCCAACCGCGATGGAGATTCGCCCCGAAGGGATCGTGCTCAGCTCGCCACAGAATCTTGTGATCGTAGGCAGAGATGGACAAATCAAGCAGCAGGTGTACTACCCGGCTCCGCAGCTCCCTGGATTGTTGCGAGCTCTCTACGCCATCAATGCCGTACGCGCAGGCCTCGACGGCGCCGCAGCCTCAGCCTATGGCGATGCCTTTGCTCAAGCCTCGCGTCAGTCCTCAGATCCATCCACACAATACGTAGCAGGCCAGCTTGCGACCGCATATAGCCAGGGAGGCCAGCAGCTTCAGGGCTACTCTCGGCAGTCAGCAGCAATGGCAACGAAGCGTTTCAAAGCATCGCTCAATTTGCCTGAATTCGTGTTCATGCTGACCAAAGCGCCGGACGGAAAAGGGAACGTTCTGCTGCAGATCGACAAGAGCACAGCCCAGCCGCAAGCGCGCGTGAATCTCGGCAAAGAGAACGAGCCTGCGTACGCGGTTGACGACATCGCTGACATGTTGTTCTTGCAGACGACACCGGGGACGCTGGTGGGTTATCGCCTATAGTCGAGAAATAGCTCGCAATGCAAATTGAGATATGATATCTATCATTTGATAGATATCGATGCGAGCGATGAGTAAGGTGAAAAAGACTTCTAAAAAGGTTCCGAAAAATCTCAAAAAAGCGGTTCATGGCGAATCGGTGGCAGAGGCCCGAGTCTTCATGACCGGACGAAGCCAGGCAGTGCGTCTTCCTAAGGAGTATCGCGTCCCTGGAGACAGCGTGTTCGTCAAGAGGATGGGAACAGGCATTCTGCTAATTCCAAAAACGGCCGATCGGTGGTCGGCCGCATTCGCTGCTCTCGATGAATTTCCGCGCGACTTCGAGTTGCCCCGTGACCAGCACCAGCAGGAGCGGCCCGGCCTAGAAGACCTGTTCCCGAATGACGACAAATGATCCGACGTATCTACTCGATACGAGCGTCGTTGTCGATTTGCTGCGAACCAACTCGTCAGCTGTCCGAAAGAGACTGACCGTGTGCAGTAACCATGTTGTCGGCCTATCTGTAATCACGCTCTGTGAGCTGCAATTTGGACTTGAACTTCGCGCCAACAAATACCCGCATCTGCGCGAAAGTGAGGAACAGAAGCTGTCAACAATCATCGAGCCATTCCAGTGGTTTCCATTGACCAAGGACGTCATGCACAGCTATGGAAGAATACGTTCCCACTTACAGGTGTCCGGAACCGGAATCGGACCACTCGATACGCTGATTGCTGCTCAAGCTATTAGCCTGGACGCGATTTTGGTAACCAGCAATGTGCAGGAGTTTCGCCGAGTTCCAAAGTTGCGTCTGGAAGACTGGCGTTAGCTTGGATCGGAGCACGGCAGCAGAGCACAGATCGTCAGAACCGTTCGCGGTAGCGA
This sequence comes from Terriglobales bacterium, assembly GCA_035764005.1. Taxonomy (NCBI): domain Bacteria; kingdom Pseudomonadati; phylum Acidobacteriota; class Terriglobia; order Terriglobales; species Terriglobales bacterium. The sequence continues at coordinate 32,677 of DASTZZ010000021.1, read as the reverse complement.
ATGGGTACAAGCGGAATGTGCCGGTACGAGCGGAACGTGCGCGTTAACTCACCCATTCCCTACCGGGAACGGTTCCGACAATGTTGTGAAAAATGAAAAAAATGAAAAGGCGCGACCGTCAGGTCGCGCCTTTCAGCTTAGAAGCTCAGGAGCTTAGCAGCTTAGAAGCTGCTGTTAATCCCTCACTCCATCCATGAACGCTCGCAACTTCCTCGAGCGGGATGGATGACGCAACTTCCTCAGCGCCTTGGCTTCGATTTGGCGGATGCGCTCGCGCGTGACTGCGAACGACTGGCCGACTTCTTCGAGCGTGTGCTCGGAGCCGTCTTCGAGGCCGAAGCGCATCTTGATTACTTTCTCTTCGCGCGGAGTGAGCGTGCGCAGCACATGCGCCGTCTGCTCCTTGAGGTTCACATTGATCACGGCTTCTGCCGGCGAGACTACGCCGCGATCTTCGATGAAGTCGCCAAGATGCGAATCTTCCTCTTCTCCGATCGGAGTTTCGAGGGAGATCGGCTCCTGCGCGATCTTCAGAACCTTGCGCACTTTCGCCACGGGAATATCCATGCGCTTGGCGATCTCTTCCGACGTAGGCTCGCGACCGAGTTCCTGCACAAGCTGACGCGACGTGCGAATCAGCTTGTTGATGGTCTCGATCATGTGCACCGGAATACGGATCGTTCGTGCCTGATCGGCAATTGCGCGCGTGATCGCCTGGCGAATCCACCACGTTGCGTACGTCGAGAATTTGTACCCGCGACGATACTCGAACTTGTCCACGGCTTTCATCAGGCCGATGTTGCCTTCCTGAATCAGGTCGAGGAACTGCAGTCCGCGGTTGGTGTACTTTTTCGCGATTGAAACCACGAGTCGCAGGTTAGCTTCGATGAGCTCGCGCTTGGCGTACTCGGCGTCGATGTCGCCCTGCGTGATCTCGCGCTGCGTGCGCTTGAGCTCGATGAAGGTGATGCCGTACTCCTGCTCCATCTTCTCGAGATCAGCCTTGCAGTTGCGCTGCTGACGACGGTATTCCTTCTTCAGCTCTTCCGAGCGCGTGGAGTCGACTTTCTTTTCCAGGTTGTGGAACTGACGGTCGAGCGAACGCATCTGTTCAGCTACGTGTCCGACGCGATCGATGAGCTTCTTGCGCTGCGAGTTGGTGTAGCGCAGCTCGCGAATAATGCGCGAAACGCGCACACGCTCGCGTCCAAGAGCCCAGCGGCACTTGCGAAACTCACCAGGACGCTTTTTCCTATCGACGTTCTGGATCTTTTCTTCGAGCTGCTCCGCCTTCTTGAAATGCTTCTGCATTTCGTCGATGCGGTGCGTCGTAGCCTTGATGCGCGCTTCGATGATCTCGTCGGTGATCTCTTCTTCGTCGAAGATGACCACTTCTTTGATCGAGCGAACGCCGCGCTTCAGGTCTTCGCCGATGGCGAGCACTTCGTTGATGACGATGGGCGAACGCGAAATTGCTTTCAGAACGCGGAGCTGTCCGCGTTCAATGCGTTTTGCAATTTCAACTTCGCCTTCACGAGTGAGCAGGGGAACGGTTCCCATTTCGCGCAGATACATGCGAACGGGATCGTTGGTTTTTTCCAGGGTTCCAGGCGTGAGATCGAGCTCAACATCTTCTCCCGCCTCCATGTCTTCGAATTTGTCTTTCAGATCGGCGCCGGGCATCTTGGAGGATTCCAAGACGTCGATGCCCTGTGTGCCGAGGGTAGTAAACAGATCGTCAAGGTCGTCAGGCGACTGGATGTCATGAGGGAGAAGATCATTGACCTCCCCGTAGGTGAGGTATCCCTTTTCCTTGCCTGTGTCGATTAGTTTTTGAATGTCGTCGAATTTGTCGTTAAGCGCCAAGAGCACTCATCTCCAGTTCAAAAAGCTTGTAGGCCGAGATGGCCGGACGGCGAGCCCGAACACAGATAAAGTGCGCGGCTCGACTTTATATCGGCAGAGCGTCGTAAGTTCTTCAGAATGAATGGCTGGTAGGCACGCCTATCCGGGAGAGAATAGGATATCACGCTCTCCGACAGGCATGAAACCTGATCCAGTTGTCTTAACGTGTGCGCGTCTGGCGCCTCTGAGACACTCCGCCCTAGAAGGCTTAGATGCGAGCAGCGGATTAGGGATGCAGGAGAAAGTTGTGGAAGACAGGATGATGGAGGCGAATTCCAGCGGAATCGACATGCCGCTCGCGCGCTTCCGGATGGAAGACCCGATCTAGTCGGGGGTAATGCAGTAAAGGCTCCGCCGAGAGATCGGGAACACAACATTAAGTTCAAGACGAACCATAACTTCACGGCTTGCCGGTTTGGATCTTGCCTTCTTTCAAGTTGAAGCTGTAGATGGTCGGTTTCTCGACGCAGAAGGTCTGCTGATATTTGGTGGTTGGAGGCGTCTTGCCCACTCGGATCAGCACGCGCTCATCACCCTGCCACCCAACAACAGAGGAATCGAACTCGCAATCTTTGCCGAAGACATGCTCGAAGGCATCCGCCAACGGGAGTTCTTTCACCTCGCCTGTGCTGGAATCGAGCAGCAGAGCGGATTTGGAAACGTCGCGATCGAGATCGTAGCCCCATACCGAAGTTTCCATCAGCAGTTTGCTGCCGTTCTGTGACCAGCCCAATAACCTAATTCCGACGCCTTCATCATCGAGTCCGGCCTTCTCATAGACCGGTTTGTAGTTCGTGCCGTCTTTGGCGAAGAAAACCTGAACTGTGTTTTTACAGAACTGAGCTTCACCGGAGTTCGTCGAGGCTTCGGCCGTCACGTCGGCATAGGCGGACCCGCCGCTCGATTTCATGATCGGAGTCTTTGCGTGCCGAGTCTGAAACGTGCCGCCGTGGTGGCTGTCCCAGCAGCTCAGCGAAGAAGTGTTTTCACCGGATTGGCAGAACGCCGGAGCGGCGGCAAAGGTTATGAATGAAAAAACGAGAATCCGGAGCTTCATGCGAAACGGCTGAGCAATCCTACTCCCCAACTTTTAAAACTGCGAGAAACGCTTCCTGGGGAATATCGACGCGACCGATACGTTTCATGCGCTTCTTGCCTTCTTTTTGCTTTTCGAGCAGCTTGCGTTTGCGCGTGATATCGCCGCCGTAGCACTTGGCGAGAACGTTCTTGCGCATTGCCGGAACCGTCTCGCGGGCAATTACTTTGCCTCCGATCGCGGCCTGAATTGCCACTTCGAACATCTGCCGTGGGATCAACTCTTTCATCTTGGCTGCAAGCGCGCGTCCACGTTCATAAGCATTATCGCGGTGAACGATGACCGAGAGCGCATCGACCGGATCGCCGGAAACCAGAATATCGAGCTTTACCATCGGCGATTCCCATGTTCCCGAAAGGTGATAATCCAACGACGCGTAGCCCCGCGAAACAGATTTCAATCGATCGTAGAAATCGAGGACGATTTCGTTCAGCGGCAGTTCGTAGGTGAGCATCACGCGATTCGCGCTCACGTATTCGAAGTTTTTCTGCTTTCCCCGCTTTTCTTCAACTAACTTCAGAATTCCACCAACGAATTCTTCGTTGGTCATGATCATCGCCGTGATCACCGGCTCTTCGACTTTGGCGATCTCGCTTTGGGAAATCCACTTCGACGGATTATCGACATCGACGATGCTGCCGTCGGTCTTCGTGATTCGATAGCGCACGCCCGGAGCGGTTGTAATCAGATCCAGGTTGAATTCGCGCTCCAGCCGCTCCTGAATGATCTCCATGTGGAGCAGTCCAAGAAATCCGCAGCGAAATCCAAATCCCAGGGCAGCAGAGCTCTCCGGCTCGAAGAAGAACGATGAATCATTCAGACGCAGCTTTTCGAGGGCTTCGCGGAGCAATGTGTGCTCATGGGCGTCGACCGTATAGAGTCCCGCGAACACCATCGGCTTGAGTTCTTCAAATCCGGGAAGCGCCTCGATTGCAGGCCGCGTATCGTCGGTAATGGTGTCGCCAATCTTTGTGTCGGCGACGTTCTTGATATTCGCCATCAAAAACCCGACTTCTCCGGCCTCGAGCTGATCGATCTCGACTGGCTTCGGCGTCAACACACCCAGTTGCTCGACATCGAAAACTCTCCCGTTCGACCAGAGTCGAATCTTCATACCCTTGCGCAGAGTGCCGGCAACAATACGCGTGAGTACGATCACTCCGCGATACGGATCGAACCATGAATCGAAGATGAGCCCTTGAAGTGGTGCGTCCGCCGGAGCTTTCGGGGCAGGAAGCCTCTTAACAATGGCTTCGAGCACGTCAGGAACGCCTTGTCCCGTTTTGGCACTTACGAGAAGCGCATCGGAAGCATCGAGTCCTACAGCATGTTCGATCATCTCCTTCGCTCGTGGAATGTCCGCACTGGGCAGATCGATCTTGTTGATGACCGGAATGATTTCAAGCCCGTTGTGGATCGCGAGATAAGCATTCGCGAGCGTCTGCGCCTCGACTCCTTGCGAAGCGTCAACCACGAGCAACGCTCCTTCGCACGAAGCCAGTGAGCGCGAGACCTCATAGGAAAAATCCACATGGCCGGGCGTGTCGATCAAATTGAGCTGATACTCCTGCCCGTCTTTGGCTTTGTACATCATGCGCACAGCGTGAGCCTTGATCGTGATGCCGCGCTCGCGTTCAAGATCCATCGCGTCGAGCACTTGCTCCTGCATCTCACGCGCAGTGAGCGCGCCCGTGAGTTCAAGCAGACGGTCGGAGAGCGTGGACTTGCCGTGGTCGATGTGCGCGATAATCGCGAAATTCCGGATGTACTGGCGGTCCATTAGCCTTCTGTGCTTATCAATTCGAGCGGAGCGGATCTCCGCCGCCTCGGTGCGCGGTAAGAGGAATCGCTACTGTTCCATGATACTTGAGTAAGCCGTCGTGGAGCCGGGCGCCCTCGCCCGGGTTTTCGTAGGAATTTCGTGATTGGGTGATTTCGTGATTTCGCGATTGGAAATCACGAGCCGAACTCGCTCAAATCTTCGCCTTCGAGATGAAGAGCGACAGCTTCGCACAAGTTCGCAAAAGCCGCCTCCAATGTTGCGCCCTGCGTCACAACAGGAATGTCCACGCACTCGGCCACGAAACCGGATTGCTCACCTGGACGGATTACGGCTTTAATTGTGTGCTGCAAAGTCATCCTACATCCTTTCCCAATTGTACAAAGCTTCTGCAGGGCTATATGCATAGAATCTGAACAATTTGTTGCAAACGAAAAGGCCGGCACGAAGCCGGCCTTTCCTGCAATGGGAACAGTTATCCCTTCTTGGGAGCGATCGCGTCCTTTGCGGCCTTGGCCACGCGGAACTTCACGACGGTCTTCGCCTTGATCTTGATCGGCTCGCCGGTCTGCGGATTGCGGCCCATACGGGCTTTGCGCTCGGCTTTCACCAGGCGTCCGAGTCCGGGGATCACGAACACGCCGTTCTTCTTGGTCTCTTTGATAGCGGTGTCAGCGAGGTGCTGAAGGAATGCCGCCGCCTGTTTGTTGTTGATTTCGAGTTTCTCGGCCATGTTGCGGACGAGAGCTGTCTTGGTCATGCCTGCTGCCATGAATCCTCCTTAGCGGGATTGATCGGAAACTTGATTGCGAATCGCGCCCTTTATCTTACCGCGCGATGCCTGAGAACAGAAGCGTTTTCGCCTGTGTTCATGCGGGTTTTTGCGATGTCACGAAGGATACGATGCGATGAGCACAGTCTCCGTGTCAAGGGCAAAAGCGCATTTTTCGCGCATTTTCTGTGATTATTTTGGAAATAATCGCATTTTGAAGCGATTTTCGTTCGAAAACGAACGGAGAGAACGAGGTTCAAAGGTCTTGGAGTGATTTTGGAATGGTCTGAACTCTGTCGATCTATCGGCGATTTTCCGATTTCGTGATTTCGTGATTTCGCGATTTCGTGATTTTGATTTTTCAATCGCGAAATCACGAAATCGCACAACCCGATCGGGGGCAGCCCAGTTTTACTTCAGTTCCGTTTGCCGCTGCTTTGCCATTTGCGCGATCAAAGGCGACTTGTCTGCCGCGAGCTGATCGTAAATTTTCTTCGCCTGGGCGGGATCTTTTCTTTCGTACAGCGATGCCAGCGCGAATTGCGCGCGTTCACGCGGCACGGAGATCGTCGGCTTTTTCATCAACTCGTTGTAGATGTTGATTGCGTCCTGATCGCGATTGGTCGCTTCGTACACCGAAGCCAATCCGAGTTTCGCAAGTGAAGCGATGTCTTTGTTGCCTTTGTCCGCGGCTTTCTTGAATCGGGCTTCCGCGTCGGAGTAGTTGCCGGCATCGAGCGCGACCACTCCCGTCATGTAGAGAGCGTTCTTTCCCGAATCCGTATGCGGATACTGATCGGCGATTTGCTGGAACTGCTTCTCCGCTTCTTTATCGCGCTCCGTGGTGCTGGCGAAGCTGATGATGGTGGGATCGACCGGTTCGCCGGCGGTCCGAATTGGAGCGGAAAACGTGTTCATCGCCTGGCCAACAGCGGCGCTGGCCTGCTCGTCTTGCTGGTTGCGCCAATAGGAATAGCCGCCGATTGCGCAGACAATGATGATGACAATAATTGCGCCGATAGTGAGCGCTCGACGATGCGCCTGCGCCTGGGCAATAGCGCTTTCAGTTGCTTCTTTGAATTTGTCTTGCTTAAGTTGACGACGGGTGTAGCTTTGCACGCACGATCCTTACGTTTGCAGGATAGCCAGTCTGGAGGGAGAACCTTTTGATGGCCGGTAATTTAGTTTAACAATCACGAACGAAAGTGCCAATGCTGGAAACGCCTGACATGCGCTACCGCGTAGGCTCGCCCCTGTCGGAAGCGCGCAGACTGAAGTAGATGCCCATCAACCCGCAGACCGCGCAAAGCATAAACAGAAAAATGCTGCGCTTGATCCACATGTTATGAAGGAGATCGCTGTCGGCATAAGTGCGCAGTTCAGCCGGGAGCAGAGCAATGCTGATCTGCGCTCCCCAGCGCAAGCCCACCACGGCAGATATGAATAGAGCTATGCAGGCAGTCCAGAAGATGCGCGTTGCCGTGAGAGGCTTCACCTACTAAATTCTAGCTCTCGTTTTTTCGGCGGAGAAGAAGTCGGTAATCTCATCGATGCTTCGAGCATTGCCATACTTCGGCAGGCTCTCGAAGAAAATTCGGCCGTAGCGTTGGCGAGTGATGCGGTTGTCGAGGAGCACGAGCACACCGCGATCGTGAAGTGAACGAATGAGGCGGCCGAATCCTTGCTTCAGTGTGATTACGGCGCCGGGTACCTGATATTCCATGAACGCGTTTCCGCCGTCTGAGGCGATGGCCGCAATGCGAGCCGCAACGACGGGATCGTTCGGAACTGCGAAGGGCAGGCGGTCGATGATCACGCAGCTAAGCTGCTCGCCCTGCACATCGACTCCCTGCCAGAATGACGAAGTCGCAAACAGAATCGCGTTTCGTGTGGTGCGGAACTCTTCCAGCAGAGCATTGCGCGGAGCCGAACCTTGAATGAGCATCGGATATTCAATTTCGCCGAGGAGCCGCTCGTAGATGTCCTGCATCTGCGAGTAGCTGGTGAAGAGGCAGAATGCTCGACCGCGCGTCGCTTCGAGCACGCGGCGAATGACTTCGGCAGCACGAGCGGGAAATTGATCGCTGCGAGGATCGGGCAGATTCTCGGGTACATAAAGCAATGCCTGGCGCGAGTAGTCGAAATGCGAAGGCACTACCAGCGATCGCGCATGATCGAGCCCGAGTCGACCCTTGATGTAGTCGAATCCGTTGCTCACGGCAAGCGTAGCGGAAGTGAGAATCGCGGTATCGAGATTTTCGAACAGCGCCTGCCGCAGCAGTTGCGAAACATCGATCGGCGTTGCTTGTAATGAGACGACCCGGGCGCCACGGCGGCTGAAGCCACTGCGACGCTCGATCCAGTAAACGGTGTTGCGATCTTGGGATTCCAGAATGAACGATAGCTGGACGCGAATTTCTTCAGCTCGACGCACAAACTGAAAGACCTCTTCCGGTTTTTCTTTCATTTGCTGGAGTTCAGCAGCGAGGCGCGTGAGCGCGTGCATCAGCGAAATATATTCATCGCCGTTTTCTTCGAGGAACTCGCGGCGATTGGTGAACGCGAACCGTCCTTCTCCCGACGGAAGCAGGCCGAAGAAGAATTGCGTGCGCTCCCGCAGTGTTGCGCATGCCTGAACGACGGACGCGGGCAGCACCTGCTTCATTCGCAGCGTAGTTTCGACATCTCGCGCCAGTTCATCGAAGCGAAGATTGCCGACCGAGACCCCGAAGTAACTTCCGGCAACATCTTCCAATTCGTGAGCTTCATCGAAGATCACGATTCCGGCTTCGGGAAGAACTCCGGATTCCGGAGTGCCGTCGAGAGCGCGTTTGATCGCCAGATCTGCGAAGAACAGATGGTGATTGACAATGACAATGTCGCTCTCCAGCGCGCGCCGTCGCATCTCGGTGATGAAGCAGCGATCAAACTGCTGACATTTCTGGCCAGCGCACGCATCAGCCCGAGCATCGAGCTTGTGCCAGAGCGCGCTGGATTCCGGCAGCCCTGAAATTTCCGCGCGGTCACCGGTCTGAGTGCTTTGTTCCCATTCCGCGATAGCGCGATATTGATCGATTTCGCCGAGTTCGGTGAGAATCGGCTGGTTTTTCAAATCGTATAGCTTCTGCCGGCACAGGTAGTTGTTGCGCCCCTTCATGTAGCAGACGCGCAGCTTGCCTTCGCCGTTTGGATAGAGCACCTGCTCCAGAAAGGGAACGTCTTTGTAGAAGAGCTGTTCCTGCAGATTCTTAGTTCCCGTCGAGATGATGACGCGTTTGCCGGAACGCAGAGCCGGCAGCAGATAGGCGAGCGTCTTTCCCGTTCCGGTACCCGCCTCTACCAGCAGATGCTTGCGGTCCTGGATCGCCTGCTCGACAGCTTCGGCCATCTGCAGTTGCCCGCGTCGAAATTCATACGCAGGATGTGAAGCGGCCAAAGCTCCGCCGGGAGCGAAGAAGGAATAGAGCGAGCCCATGGCGCGCGCAGGTTGCGGCGCAGTCGCATTTTGTGGAACGGAAGACAAAGCAGCCCAGGGCCACGCACGAGCAGCGCGGAGTGAGTCTCTATAATAGCGTGGGACGCTGAAAGTTAGGTCGCCGTTTGCCGAGTAGGGGCTGCTGGCCGCTGGCTTCTGGCTACTAGCCAAACATGCAATTCCAGTTTACGGACATCACGCGCAATCAGCACAGCCTTGATTAGGTTCAGCCAGCAGCCAGTGGCCAGAAGCCAGCAGCCTGCAACGAGTTCACTTTGCCGAGAACTTCCACACTTTCTTCCAACGAAAAACGAGCCGAGAAATTCGGCGCAACGCCCATGCTCGCCATCGTGGGTCGTCCGAACGTCGGCAAGAGCACGCTTTTCAATCGGCTGATCGGCAGGAGGCGGTCGATCGTTGGCGATGAGCCGGGGATCACGCGCGACCGTCTCTATGGCAAGGCAAATTGGAACGGACGCGAGATTCGCGTTGTGGACACTGGCGGCATTATTCCTGATGAGAAAGAACTCATCCCCTCGGAGATTTACCGGCAGGCGCGAGTTGCCCTTGAGGAAGCAGACGTGATCGCGATGGTGGTTGATGGCCGCACCGAACTCGCGGCTCCCGATATAGAACTCGCGCGGTTGCTGATTCGCAGCGGCAAGCCGGTGTTGCTGGCGGTCAACAAGATTGATACCCCGAAGCTCGAGGCCGTCGTGGAAGATTTCCGTCGGCTCGGCATCAAACGCATTTTTCCCGTGTCGGCCGAGCATGGAACAGGCGTTGCCGAGTTACTGGATGAGGTAGTGGAACTCGCACCTGCCGCCTCAAAGATCGAGGAAACATCCGGAGCGAGGGCGAACGAGGCTGAGCCAGAAAAATCTTCTGCGATCGAAACCAAGATTGCCATCATCGGCCGCCCAAACGTTGGTAAATCGACGCTGCTGAATCAACTCACGGGCACATCGCGCGCGATCGTGTCTCCGATTGCGGGAACTACGCGCGATGCTGTGGATGAAGTAGTGCAGCGTGACGAACATCGGTATCGCTTCATCGATACTGCAGGCATTCGACGCAAAGGGAAGACCAAGCTGATGGCCGAAAAGCTTTCGGTCGTGATGGCGCGCAAGCACCTCGAAGCCGCTGATGTTGCATTGCTTATGATCGATGCGACCGAAGGAGTGACGTCTTCAGATGCGACGATCGGTGGATACGCGCATGAAAGTGGCCGCTCCGTCGTGATCGTCGTCAACAAATGGGACCTCGTTGGACCAGCGAGAAAAGATGGCAAGCCTCCTGCCGACCAGATCCTGTTCGAAAAACAGCTTCGCACTGTGCTGAAGTACTTGAGCTACGCTCCGGTGCTGTTTATCTCCGCGGCCAGCGGGAAGAACGTTGATCGCGTCTTCGCGACCGTGCAGCGCGTCGCGCAGGAGAGACGCAAGCGCATCTCAACCGGGGAGATGAATCGCTTTCTCAAGTCAGTCGATTTCGAGCGCGCATCTTCGCCTGGGTATGGCGTGCGAATCCAGTACCTGACGCAGGCTGCGGTGGCGCCGCCTACATTCATTGCCTTTACCAATCGCAGCGGCAAACTGCACTTTTCATATCAACGCTTTCTTGAAAACCAGATTCGCCGAGCTTTCGGCTTCGAAGGCACGCCAATCTGGATCAAGACTCGCGGGAAGGAGAAAGAGTGATGTTCGGTGTCATTCCGAACGCCGGCAGTTGGCGTGAGGAATCCCTACGGACTGCACATGCCACTTGCATCAACATTTATATGGCGGTAGGGATTCCTCTCTCCTGCTCACGCGAACACCACGCGTGAGCATCCGCTCGGAATGACACAATGAGAGATATGTCCACGATCGACGAAGTTCTTCAAGCCAACGAGAAGTACGCCCAAACACACAAACCCCGCAGCCTTTCGCCCCGCCCAACGCGGCGGTTGGCGGTAGTCACCTGCATGGACACGCGGCTTACGAAAGCCACCATGGGACTGGCTGAGGGAGACGCGCACATCATCCGTAATGCCGGCGGGATTATTACCGACGACACGCTGCGCTCGCTACTGGTCTCGCACTATTCGCTCGGCACAGAAGAGTTCATGGTTATCAATCACACCGACTGCGGTCTCATGCGCTCCACCGAAGAAGAGCTGCGGACGATGATCGAGCGCCAGGCCGGCACCGCGAGCATCTCGCCGGAGCGCTTTTACGCTTTCAAATCGCCGGAGGAAAACGTGCGCAAGCAGCTCGAGAAATTAAAGTCCCACCCCTGGGTACGAAAGGAAATCGTGGTGCGAGGGTTCGTGTTTGACGTTGAGACCGGCAGGCTCAAGGAAGTGTTTGTTTAGGGCCGCCCTTAGTGGCGCATTTGCCTTAGTTCCATTTTGGGACACAAAATTCCCTGTTCTTTCCCTGATCCGATTTCGCGGTTGATCGGAAGTGAGCGCAAATCGTTTGTTGCTGGTGGTTTAGCCGGAAAAAGATCGGATTCGCTGTTAGTTCCCTGCCTGCGGCAAAGATTTGCGGATTTTGGGCAGAATCGAGCGAGTTCTCGCCTCATCTTCGAGCACTTGCCTGTTATTTTCGCTGTTTTCTGCTGGCGCGTGCTGTTGCGGGTGCAGCGTCAGCCCGCGATTTACTGCCCTTGGTTTCGCGCCCGAACTCCTCACGCATCCTTTGCCATGTGGTCTCGAGCGTCTCAGGCAAAATCCGCGTTTCACCGATTACGGTCATGAAATTGGCATCCGCTACCCAGCGCGGTAGGACGTGCATGTGAAGGTGCCCGGCGACGCCAGCCCCGGCTGCGGCTCCCAGATTCATTCCTAAGTTAATCCCGTCAGGATGGTAGAGATTACGCAGCGCAGTTTCGGTGCGCTGACACAAGGCCATCATCTCGTGTGCCGCTTCTGTGGGGAGTTTTTGCAGTTGATCCAGGTGTTGGTAAGGAATAACCATGACGTGCCCGGATGTATATGGAAACGCGTTCAAACAGATGTAGCAATGCTTCCCGCGGTGAACGATCCATGAGGTGCGATCGTCCTTCTCATTCTGCTTGTCGCAAAAGACACAGCGCAGGTCGTCTTTTGCCTCGGTGATGTACGCGTACCGCCAGGGAGTCCAGAGATAGTCCATAAAGAAGCTGCTAGCGGCTAAGCTGCTCAGCTTGACCGTCAAAGACCTTAGAGATTAACAGTTCTTTCCCCCATGATCGCTGGGGCGAATTTCCAAATCACGAAATCGCGAAATCACGCAATCACGAAATCGGCGATTTGCGCGCGAAACGATGAAAAAACCTCGTTCCACGCGCATCCAAATCGCACGTTTATCCGTTTCTTAACTCACTGTTTCTGCTCCACTTCACTTGGTTTGACACCTTCTCAGAGCGGTTGCTATAGTCAGAGCATCGATACGGAGTGGAAGCACTTTTTGTCGATCCGGCCGCAGAGTTTCCTTTAGCCCCCTGAAGGGCCCACACACAAAGAGAGCTTATGCAGCCACCAGTCCGTTCAAGCGGGCAGCCGGGCTTTTACCCACTGTCATTCGGGAGCATTCCCGTGGCGCGAGCGCGACTAAGAAGGACCGATGTCGTTCGACGAGAGCACAGCCCGCGATTTCAATCCAGCCGTTCAAGAGAACACTGCTAACCCGGAAGATTCAGCTCACGGGATGGGAGAGTCGGCTCGCTCACAAAATTCCAATCACGAGACTACAACCCTGAATACCGAAACCGAAACCACCGCACTCGCCACCGAAAACCCTCAACCCGCCGTCGCCGAGCACGAGACCGCACACGCGGATGCTCAGGAGATGGATTTCGCCGCCGCTCTGGAGAGCTTCGAGGCCGAGCAGTCTGCAGCCGAGGCTGCCGCTCCGGCCGAGGACAACGTCCAGAAGGGCACGGTCGTCAAGCTGACCGACAAGTATGTTGTCGTCGATATCGGCTCAAAGTCTGAAGGCATGGTCCCAATCGCACAAGTCATGGGACGCGACGGCCAGCCCAAGTTCCAGCCGGGCGACAGCATTGACGTTGTCAAAGATCGCGGCGAGACCGAAGAGGGATATGTCCTTCTATCGCACGAGAAGGCACAGCGCGTGCGCGTATGGGACGACATCGAGAAGGCATACAACGACAAGGCTCTCATCAAAGGCTACGTTGTGGATCGCGTAAAGGGCGGATTGTCGGTTGACGTGGGCGGAGTTCGTGCATTTCTGCCGGGCTCTCAGGTTGATCTCAAGCCGGTGCGCAACCTCGACGGATACAAAGGTCAAGAGATTGACGTCCGCGTCATTAAGCTGAACAAAAAGCGCGGCAACATCGTGGTTTCGCGCAAGCAGCACCTCGAAGAAGAGCAGGCGGAAAAGCGGTCCAAGACGCTCGAGCACCTGGAAGAAGGTTCAGTCCTCACTGGGACCGTCAAGAACCTCACCGACTACGGAGCCTTCGTCGACCTCGGCGGTCTGGATGGTTTGCTGCACATCACCGACATGTCTTGGGGGCGTCTCACGCATCCGCGCGATCTGGTGAATGTAGGCGATGAGATTCATGTAAAAGTTCTCAAGTTCGATAAAGACAAACAGCGAGTCTCGCTGGGATTCAAGCAGCTCACGCCTGATCCGTGGCTCGATGCTGCTGAGCGTTATCCCATCGGCGCGCACGTTCGCGGACGCGTTCTGAGCGTTACCGACTACGGAGCTTTCATCGAATTGGAACAAGGCATCGAAGGTCTCGTTCATGTCAGCGAAATGACGTGGTCGAAGCGGATGAAGCATCCGTCGAAGATCGTGAAGCCCGGCGACGAAGTTGAAACCGTTGTGCTGAACGTGAATCCGGCGGAGCGTCGCATTTCTCTCGGACTCAAGCAGCTCGAGCAGAATCCGTGGGAGCAGTTGCACGACAAGTATCCGGTCGGCAGCACAGTCGAAGGCAAAGTTCGCAACTTGACCGACTTCGGCGCCTTCATCGAGATCGAAGACGGTATCGACGGCCTTGTTCACGTCAGTAATCTGAGCTGGACCAAGCGCGTAAAGCATCCGTCCGAAGTCCTGAAGAAGGGTGAGAAAGTGAAAGCGCAGGTGCTGGCGATCGAACCGGAGCATCGCCGACTGTCACTCGGCATCAAGCAGCTTCAGCCCGATGTCTGGGAAACGTTCTTTGCGACGCATCGCATCGGCGATGTGGTTCACGGCAAGGTTCTGCGCACGGCTCAGTTCGGAGCTTTCGTAGAAATCTCCGAAGGAGTCGAAGGCCTCTGCCACAACTCCGAGGCGACCGACAGCCACGGCACTCCGATCAAGCTCGAACCTGGCCAGGAGCACGACTTCAAGATCATAAAGATGAATCCTGATGAGAAGAAGGTCGGACTCAGTTTGCGGGCGGTCGGGGAAGAAGCAAGCCGCGCGGACGTCGAAGCGTACAAGCAGCCAGTCTCAAGTTCGACTACAACGCTAGGCGAGATCATGAACTGGAAGCGCGCCAGCAACGACCAAAGTTAGTTCTTCCTCCTCCTGAATGTAAGCAGGCCGCCAGAGATGGCGGCCTTTCTTGCTTAACTTTCACTTCTCAGGTCGCAGCAATACCTACGAGCTGGAATCGTTACCCGACCGTCAGATGGGCGTCGGCTTTCACTATGCTCACTGGCGCAACCACTCCTCGATCCAACACGGCGGCGATCTGCTTTATCTCTGACATCAGCACCGTGAACTGGTCAGGAGTGATCGATTGTTGCCCGTCGCTGAGGGCGCGATCGGGATCGTGGTGCACTTCGATGATCAAGCCGTCTGCGCCTACGGCGATTGCCGCGCGTCCAAGCGGGAGAACTTTGTTCCGCTTCCCGGTGCCATGGCTTGGATCCACCAAAATGGGAAGGTGACTGAGGCGCTGGACTGCGGGCACGATGCTCAAGTCGAGCGTGTTGCGTGTATGGTCGGCGAACGTGCGCACACCACGTTCGCAGAGCACGACGTTGTAATTGCCTTCGCTCAAAATGTACTCGGCTGCCATTAAAAGTTCTTCAAGCGTGGCCGACATTCCGCGCTTAAGCAGCACCGGTTTGCGTGATCGACCGGCGCGTTTGAGGAGCGAGAAATTTTGCATGTTGCGCGCGCCGATTTGAATCATGTCGGCATATTGTTCGACGAGATCGAGCGTTTCGTTGTCTACTGCTTCGGTGACGATCAGCAGACCGAATTGCTCGCGCACTTCGGCCATGATCTTTAAACCTTCTTCGCCGAGACCTTGAAAGGAATATGGAGAGGTGCGCGGCTTGTATGCGCCGCCGCGCAGAAAATGGCCGCCGTTACGGGCGACTTGTTCGGCAATCGTCATCGCCTGATCGCGCGATTCGATCGAGCAAGGCCCCGCCATCATCACAACGTCTCGCCCGCCAATGGTTACGTGCGAGTTGGGAAAGCGAATAACTGAGTTCTCAGGCTTCACATCCCGGCTGACTAGCTTATAAGGCTTGCTGACTCGGATGACCTCGCCGACGCCGGGCATCTCCTCCAGAGTGCCGGCCTCGAGTGCGCCCTGGTTGCCAGTGATGCCGATCGCTGTGCGCTGCGCGCCGGGAATGGGGTGCGCGCGAAATCCGAGAGACTCGATCTTATGACAGACCTCGCGCACCTGCTCTTCTGTGGCCTGCGCCTTCATTACGACCAACATCTGCGTTGCTCCTTGAGAAGTGCCAGTCTAATGAATGTGCGCGGCGCATCGCAATGACCGGACGTTTTCTCCTGCTATGCTCGACTGATGGCGACGAAGTGGGAACGCGAGGCGAAAGATATCCTGAAACGCCCTGCTCCGGAGACTCCTCCCAAGCTCACGTCGCGCCGAATTGGGATTCATACCTCTACCTCAGGGGGGCCGGAGACTGCGGCCGAACGCGCCTATCGCCTGGGCTGTAATACATTCCAGATGTTTTCGTCGTCGCCGCGCATGTGGAAGCCCTATCAGCTTTCGAAATCGCAGTGCGAAGAGATGATTCGCCTGAATGAGAACTACGGCATCAAACCGCTGGTCATTCACACCAGTTATCTGGTCAACATGGCGAGTTCGACGGCGGAGTTCCTCGGCAAATCCATTCAAGCGTTTCGTGCCGAAGTGGAACGCGCCCTCGCACTCGGCGCTCAATATCTCGTGCTGCACGCCGGCTCATATCGCGGGCTCACGCGCGAAGAGGGACTGCGACGGGCTGGGAGCGCGATTGCCGAAGCTACCGATCGCCTCGAGATGGAAAGCTGCGGGTTCAAAGTTCTAATCGAGAACGCCGCCGGAGCGGAGTACTCGCTGGGAAGCTCGTTCGAGCAGGTGGCGGAGTTGGTGGATCGTCTGCGTCCTGTCTTGCCGGTAGCAGCATGCATCGACACGTGCCACACCCATGTCGCCGGCTATGACATCGTCTCGGCCGACGGGTATGAGTTCACGATGAAATACCTGGAGAATACGATCGGGCTAACGAATATCCCAGTTTGGCACTGCAACGATGCCAAAGCTGCGCGCGCATCGAAGCTCGACCGGCACCAACATATTGGGCAAGGCAGCATCGGATTAGAGCCATTCCGCCGGTTGCTCAACGATCCTAGAACAGCGCACGCAGCATTCATCGCCGAGACGCCGATCGATGAACCTGGTGATGATCAGAAAAATGTGGATGCGCTGAAGAATCTGGTTAAAGAATGATGTCGGATCTATAAGCGAACAGCAGCGCACGCGCTCGCCTCATGACCGAGCCGAGCGTGACTAAACCAGAGCCGTGCACGTAAGGACTGCCGCCTAGAGTGGATCTGGCCAGAGCCAGGCAATAGCCGCACAAACACAGAATTTCAACACATGCGATTGGAGTGTCGGTATTGGCGTGTCGGTACCGTTCGCGGTAGCGAATGGGTCAGGGAGTAACCCTTGCCCATCCCCCACTGAGGGACTGCTTCACGTTCTGCACGAATTGCCTAAAACAGAACTTTTAGCCCGAGCTGAACCTGTCGCGAGGAAGTCGATGTTGCCGTGATCACACCCGCAGTTGGCGACGGTGACGGCGAAGCCGAAGAGAACACCACCGTATTGGGCGTCGCGAAATTCGTGTGATTCAGCACGTTGAAGAACTCAGCGCGAAACTGCAGACGAGCTTTTTCCAGTAATGCTGTGGTTTTTGATAACGCCAGGTCCAGTTGCACGAGCCCAGGCCCTGTGAACGAATCGCGACTTACATTCCCGTATGTTCCCGAATTGGGAGCAAGGAACGCGTTTGGATTGAAATACTGGTTAGGAGTTCCGAGGATCACTGGCCCGGTAAAGTTAGAATTCCACGATGGCCGAATCGGGTTTCGGCTGTCGCCATTGTTCGTGGGATTAAAGCCTAGCTGCGGGGTAAATGGAAATCCAGACTGCAGAGTTTCAATTCCACTCAGACTCCATCCGCTCGCCAGCTTGCCTTGCCAACCTTCAGCATTACGAAACAGAGGCTTTCCGTTTCCCATTGGAAGCTCATACGTAGCGTTGATCGCGGCAAGATGGCGGACATCGGTAGTTGACGGTCCCCAATCCAATTTGGGATTCGCCGGATACATCACGAACCCCGGCGCATTTGCTCCGACGCTGCTGTTCCAGGCTGTCCCGTCGTCCAGGCTCTTCGCGTATGTGTAGGTTCCGCGAAACTGCAAGCCGCCGCTGAATGCGCGTCGAGCATCGACTTCAAGCGCGCTGTACGAACTGACTCCTTCTGAAAGCCAGGTGGTCGTGTTTGCGAGTTGCGGATTCGCCAGCGGAGCACCTTTCGGGTAAAAGACCGTTCCAGCAGCAAGATTCGTCGGGCAAGGCGCTGCCGGGCAGATGGTCGGCACAGGTTCGTTCGCATCGACGGAGAGCATCTCGTGGTATCCATGCGAGCCGACGTACCCGACACTGACCGATGTGTTCGCCGCGACCTCACGCTCGATCTTTAATGTGTATGACAAGATGGTTGGCGTAAAAGCGTCCGGTTGGATTCCGCTGGGCGAGATCAGACTGCCTGTAGGGGCCGCGCTCCCCGGATCGATTTGCAGACTCGCCAGCGGAACGTTCTTGAATGTCTGCGTCGCATTGAACGGAGCAGTTTGGTCGAGACGGTAATCGAGATTATCGAGGAGCGCGCGATAGATGCCGAATCCAGCATGGACGACGGTCTTTGTATTCCCGAAAAGAGACCAGGCCAGTCCTATGCGAGGCTCCGGCAGAAAGTTAGCGCGATTCCTGGTAAACGCAGAGCCGCTGACGCGCGGCTGCGTTTGGATTACGCCATTGCTGTCAAACAGATAATTGGAGGCGCGTCCATTCGCTTCATTCCAGCCATTCGTCGATTCAAAGCGAAAGCCAGCTCGCAGTTCCAAGTTGGGCCTCAACTTAATCGTGTCCTCAACGTACCCGGCCGATTCCAATGAGCGCCAGTTTAGAGGCGTTGGCGCGGGAATTACTGTGAAGGTGGAAACGGTTCCTTGCAGGAAGCTCTTAAGATTGGAAAATGAAGCCTGCCCATATTGGTACTGAGCGAGATTATCGTTTGCCTGAATCTGCTGGAACCATGCTCCCAGCTGGATCTGGTGAGCGCCTCGGGAGATGTTCACGTGATCCTCATACGTGAACAGATTGCGTGCCGTTGTCAGATTGCTTCCGGCGTTAGTTCCCGCCGGGCTGATCTGTGATGCGCCGTTCAGAGCTGTACCACCGCCGATGACGATTGCTCCGATCGGCTTACCTGTCACCCAACCGGGAATGTTGGCCGGAGTTTGTCCGGTAAAGAAGTAGCTCGCGCGTGAGAATCCGAGTCGCGCAGTGTTCACAACCGATGCAGAGAAAATGTGCTGCTCCTGCAGACTCACAACTTGCTCGCGCAGGCTCTCGACGACGCGGCTCAACGGATTAATCGACGGAGTATTGTCCGCGCTGTCATCGACTGTATAAACGCCGAATGCTGTGTCCTTATCCGAGAGGTTGTAGTCGAGCCGACTTGTGCCGAAATCTTCCCGAATCGTCTGCAGTGGATGGCTGAACGCTTCGGCAATCCCTCCGCCGAGTTGAGGCCCATTTTGAATCGGCCACAGCGATAGCAGTGGCGCGGCCGAAGGCGCGACCCCAACATAGGTCTGAGTGCCGTTTGCGTTGGTAATGTATCCAACTCGCGCGGCGTTGTCGGGAACGAGTGTTACATCGCTCAACGCAAGATGCTGGCGGAAGCCCTCGTAATTGCCGAAAAGGAAAATCTTGTTCTGGCGAATCGGTCCGCCCAGCGCGCCGCCAAAGACGTTGCGCTGAAACTGCGGCGTGCCGCCCTGATCGAAGTAATTGCGAGCATCGAAGGCGTTGTTGCGCAGAAATTCATAAGCGGTGCCGTGGATCTGGTTCGTACCTGATGCGGTCACAATGCTTACCTGCGCACCCGGTCGCTTGCCGTATTCTGCGCCGTAGGTGCCCGCGACAACATTGAACTCGCGCACGGCATCGACGCCGAGGAGCTGCCCGCTCGCTCCGCCTGGAGTAATGTTGATCTCCGAAGCTCCCGTGTACTCAATTCCGTTCAGCAGGAACAGATTCTCCTGTGGACGATGACCAGATATCGCAAACATGTTCCCGACTGCTGAGTTCGACGTTCCCACTCCTCCCGAACGCTCGGATGTGTAGTTCACTGCGCCGGGATTGAGCGTGAGGAGCTGGTCGTAGCTGCGGCCGTTGAGGGGAAGTTCTTTCACCTGCTTTTGATTCACTAGCCCGGACGTGTCCTGCGTTGAGAGACTCACCAGCGGAGGAACCTCTACAACCGTCACCTCTTCACGCACTTCGCCAACCGGCAGCGTGATGTCTATGGAGGCGCTCTCGCCAACGACAAGCTGAATGCCGCCTTTCGTCTCTGGACTGAATCCTTCTTTTTGCACGCGTATTTCATAGGCTCCAACCGGCAGTGACGCTGCCGAGTATCGACCGGAATCGTCGGTCACAACTTCGCGTTGAGCGCCCGTCTCAATATTCCTGATTACCACCTGCGCTTTGGGGAGCGATGCGCCCGTGGAATCCAGTACGATTCCCGAAATGGAAGCGCCTACGGCCTGCCCTAATAAAACCTGCGAGGATGCGAGGAATGCAAAGGCAATTAGCTGCGAGACTGTAGTTTTTCGCGACACGCTCTCTCTCCGAATCGGTTGATGGAAAGTTCTTGCAAGGGTATGCGGCAGGAACTTAGTTATCGACAACAGCGCTCAATGAAAGTGACGCCGATTGGGAGGGAGTAGAAGGACTCGAGCAACACCCCCGGGGAAGCGTCGGCGCGCAGGTTTGATGCTGATGATTTAACCGTTTCTGAAGACTTCGGTCCTTGATGCACGACCGTCTTTGCTTGCTCTGTTCGAACCAGCGGCGAACCACCGATCCAGATCAACTGCAGCCCGAGCACAACCGCCACTGCGGCTACGGCTAATCGGAGCTTTTGCGCCGGCACTCGCTTCGCCAGAGCGCAGCCGACGAGCACACCCGGAATTCCGCCCGCGAGCAGTCGCACAAGTGAGGCGGTACTAATCGATCCCCAACTCAAATGAAAAATGCTGCCAACAACGGCAAGCACGATTCCCAAAAGCAAATCCGTCCCGACCACCGTAGCCGCCGGCAGTTCTGAAAAGTTGAGTAGGAGAATGCTGCCAAGCGCGCCTGCTCCAGCAGAAGAGAATCCAGTCTCGATGCCAATCGGCAGCGCAAGAAGCGAGAGCCAGCGGCCGCGTTCGCGCGTGAGATGCGGATGCCGGAGTCGTGGAACAAAGGTCAACCCGGAAGAAATCGTGAGCATCAACCCGATAATCAGCAAGGCTAGCGGGCTCCATGCTCGAGTGCGCATCAGGCGGAGCAGTAGTGTTCCGAGAAGCAGGCCAGGTACCGCACCGATCAAGAGAAAACGTAGATATTTTGCGTCAACACTCCGGCGCACCAGGTAGAACGGCGCTGCGATCAATCGCAAGATAGCAGCGAAGACCATCGCTGTCCCAACCGCTTCGCCCGCGGGAAGTCCAATCAGCAGGACCAGCGCGGGCGTGGTGAAACTGCCGCCACCGATGCCGGTGATGCCGACCGTCGCTGCGATCAGAAACCCGAGAACGACTTCCATGTCTACGGCGTCTTTCTTTAGAGTGAACTGCGGAAGTGGCCCAAAAACAAAACGACCCACAAATCGCTTGTGGGTCGTTGGCAAAACCTATGCGCTTACCTAGATACTACGGCGCCTCCATCGACCCACACTTCGACGTACAGATGCACAGTGCGCATCGACAAGCCATGTGTAAGGTCGAACTAGACATCCTAGCCAAAGTACAGGAGAGATTCGCGAGACGTCAAGCGGGATGCAATTTAATTGGACTATGGGACAAATTTGATTTGCTGATGATGCCAATATGAAACATGCTTGCGCAATGTTCGCAACGCTTTCGATTGACACTTCATCAAACACCAATGTACTAATAGTTTCTCGGATGAATCAACGCCTGCAGAACGCGATGCCATGTTGTCGTTGTTGCGCGATGACACTTGTGCTGCGTTCTGGCAAAGCAATGATTTAGAGTCCGGATAAGTTTCGAGATCCCGAACCCGCTCACCAGACGCAAGTAAGCGTCGAGTGAGCGGGTTTTGTTTTGGGCGCGAGTCGCCCGGGAGTGACAAATGACGGAGAGCTTAGTTAAGGCGCAAGCCGCGGCAGAGGGATGGAGCGCGGAAGAGCTTCTTGCCTGGGCTGCGCGCGACTTTGGAGAAAAAGCCGCATTAGCCTCTAGCTTCGGAGCCGAAGATGTGGTGCTGATCGACGTGGTCTCCCGAATCGGCGCTCCTTTCGCTGTCTTCACTCTCGACACCGATTTCCTTTTTTCGGAAACTTACGAGCTAATCTCCAGGATTGAGGAAAAATACGGCATCAGCGTTGAACGCCTTCGTCCCCAATTAACCCCAGAATCTCAGGCTCGCAAGTTCGGCGATGAGCTTTGGAAAACCCAGCCCGATCTCTGCTGCCAAATTCGCAAAGTGGAGCCGCTGACGCAAAGACTCAAAGCTTCCTCCGCCTGGATTACCGGCATTCGCCGCGAGCAGTCGCCGACGCGCGCGAACGCTCGCAAGCTGGAGTGGGATGCGAAGTTCGGATTAGTGAAGCTAAATCCGATCGCGGACTGGACAGAAATTCAAGTTTGGGAATACATCCATTCACGCAATGTTCCCTATAACCCTTTGCACGACCGCGGATACCCCAGTATCGGCTGTACACATTGCACGCGCGCTGTGCTTCCAGGAGAAGATCCGCGCGCCGGCCGCTGGTCGGGATTCGCGAAGACAGAATGCGGACTTCACGTTGTACAAACAGCAGAAGGCCCCAAGCTTGTTCCGTCGCGTTCAGCAGGAGCAGCTCGATGAGCACGAAACTGACTCACCTGCAGGCGTTGGAAGCCGAGAGTATTCACATTTTTCGCGAGGTCGTCGCCGAATTTCAACGACCCGTAATGCTGTATTCGATTGGGAAGGACTCTTCGGTCATGCTGCGCATCGCGCAGAAAGCCTTTTATCCAGGAAAAATTCCATTCCCATTACTGCACATCGATACCAGCTACAAGTTTCGCGAGATGATCGAATTCCGCGACCGACAGGCGGCACAGCTTGGCCTGAAGCTGATCGTGCACACAAATAAGGCCGCACTCGATGCAGGGACAAATCCGTTTAAGGTGGGCACGCAGCGTTGCTGCGAGCTGCTGAAAACGCAATCGCTTCTTGATGCACTACGTGAAGGTGGCTTCGATGCCGCGTTCGGCGGGGCCCGTCGGGACGAGGAGCGGTCGCGCGCCAAGGAGCGCATCTACTCGGTCCGCGATGCCAAAGGACAATGGGACCCAAAGCGGCAGCGGCCCGAGCCCTGGAATCTCTATAACAGCCGTATTGGTCCAGGAGAGAGCGTACGCGTCTTCCCACTGTCGAACTGGACTGAAATGGACATTTGGCAGTACATCCATGAGGAAAACATCCCTCTCGTGCCGATGTATTTTGCCAAGTCGCGACAGGTGCTTGTGCGAGGCGAACAGTTGATCTCTCTCGAGCAGTCGTTCGTTCCGCGGCTGCCAGGCGAAACACCGCAACTCGTAATGTGCCGCATGCGATCGCTGGGATGCAGTCCGTGCACCGGCGCGATACGCTCAGAAGCGGACACCCTGCCGAAGATTATTGAGGAGCTCGTCTCTTTCCGGCGGTCGGAACGAGAAAACCGTGTCATTGATCACGATCAGGATGGCTCGATGGAGTTGAAGAAGAGAGCGGGGTACTTTTGAGTACAGTTGCCAGGGCGGCTTTAACTGCAGAAGAGTTTCTCTATTCAGAGCAACAGAAGGACCTACTGCGTCTTGTAACCGCCGGCAGTGTGGACGATGGTAAATCTACTCTGCTCGGCCGATTACTCTACGACTCTCAGAGCGTCTATGAGGACCAACTGCACGCCGTTAAACGTGCCTCCCGCGGTGGCCTTGAACTGGCCTTGCTAACTGATGGTCTGCGTGCTGAACGCGAGCAAGGCATCACTATCGATGTTGCCTATCGTTATTTCAGCACAGCAAAGCGTAAATTCATTCTCGCCGATACTCCTGGCCATGAGCAATACACGCGCAATATGGCCACCGGAGCGTCGACTGCCGACCTCGCGATCTTACTAGTTGATGCAAGCCGAGGAATTCAGCCACAATCAAAGCGACACGCTTTTATCATCGGACTTCTTGGAATTCGCCATCTTGTGGTGTTGATCAACAAGATGGACCTGGTCGAGTACTCTGAAGCCGTCTTTCTCTCGTTACGCAAACAGTTGTTGGACGCTCTTCAAGATTTTGACTTTGAAACTGTTGAGTTCTTTCCCGTAAGCGCCAATTCGGGTGTCAATGTCGTCCACCGTAGTTCCGTCACGCCGTGGTTTAAAGGGCCGGCTCTGCTCGATTATCTGGAGTCGGTAGACCTGCAAAAAGCTGAGCACTCCCAGCCGTTCCGCTTGCCTGTCCAACTCGTTCAGCGCACCAGTCAATTCCGCGGATACTCAGGACAGATTGCTGCCGGAACTGTATCGGTCGGCGACGAAGTTATCGTCCTTCCGTCGCGACGACGGACGCGTGTGAAGTCGATCGTGACCTACGATGGAGAACTCCACTCGGCCAGCGCACCTCAATCTGTCACGTTAACCGTCGGCGACGAGATCGACATCAGTCGTGGCGACGTTCTCGCTTCATCGTCGGATACGCCGCAAACTACGCAGGCGCTTCGTGCACAACTGATCTGGTTCTCCGAGCAACCGCTCGACAGTACTCGAAAATACCTCCTGAAACATACGTCCCAGATGACGCGTGCACGGGTTCAAGTGGAAACTAAGCTAGACATTCACTCATTGCGTTCCGATTCGGCACGCTCGTTAAACATGAACGATATTGGGACTGTAGCGATTGAAGCTGATCGCACGATTATTTTTGATGGGTATGCGCAGAACCGTCGGACAGGCAGCTTCATTCTGATTGACCCCGACAGCAATAACACCATCGCTGCCGGAATGATTGTCGAGGCGCTGCACGCACCTGGCGAGAGCCGATCGAGAGATGCAGGCCTGGTAGTTCGCCTCTCTTCAAACGATCCCATTCTTGATGTGCTTCAGAACTATGCGGCCGGCTCAGCAGTCTCCGACCTTGTAATTGTTTCAAATTGGAACAGGCGCGCGATCGATCTGCTGGCCGGCGCCGGCATCCACGTGGTTGTTGAGAACGACGGGGAAGAGGCTGTGCCCGGTCAATTCCCCCGTGCGAGCGTTGATGAATTGCTTCGCAAGCTGCGGATAAGTTAGTTTGCAGTTTGTCCTTCAACGGGCCCGCCCCATCCCACGGTTGCACGAATTCTGAGGCACGAGAAATCCTCAAGATATCCTCAACTGATTTTCGGGTATTCTTTTCAAAACAGCTTCTACTCTGCTTTGGCGTTGGGATTCGAGTTTTCTGATCCTGGTGTCGTGTGCAATGCCCTGGTTTTCATCTTCTGTTCTTCTTTGGGTAGAACACTGAAGTTCTCAGACTGCGGAAGAGACTCGATGGCCAGATTCTCAAGGCCACTCGCCGTTCCGCGACGATTCAATCCCGATGGAGGTCGATACTATGTCTTCTGCGTGCTTTGATCCCGGCTCAACCACCGTTCGCCGGATCTCGCAATCGCTTGTCGCTGCGTTGATGTTTATTGCTCTTGCTGTCGGGGCCTTCGGCCAAGTCAGCCAGGGAACGCTTTCCGGAACCACTTCCGATCCATCAGGCGCGGTGCTGACCAACAGCAAAATCACGGCAACCAACACGGCCACTGGTGAGACGTTCAACACAACGAGTAACGGCGACGGCCTGTTTGTCTTTCCGCTCTTGCCTGTGGGTCCATACAAAGTCGCCGCTGCCCACGACGGATTTAACACACTGACTCAGAACGTGCAGATCACCGTTGGCAGTAAGATCGACCTTAGCCTGAAGTTGCCGCTCGCAACCGGAGTGCAAAGCGTGCAGGTGACCGCCGAGGCGCCTGTCGTTGAGACGACGCGCACCAGCCAGAGCGACACCGTCGGCGATCGTCAGATTGCGAACCTGCCCACAAACGGCCGCAACTTCCTCGATTTCACTCTGCTAACCCCCGGAGTTGTACGCGACGTCCGTGGCGGCGATCTGAGCTTTGCCGGACAGCGCGGCACCTTGAACTCGCTCACGGTTGACGGCACCGACAACAACAACACTTTCTTCGGACAAACGCTGGGACGCACCGGCTCCGGTCGCGCACCGTATCAGTTCAGCCAGGATGCCGTGCAGGAATTCCAGGTCAACACCAACGGATACTCTGCCGAGCTCGGACGCGCCGGCGGCGCGGTCATCAACGTGGTTACCAAATCGGGAACCAATAATTTTCACGGAACGGCGTTTGAGTTCTTCCGCGATCGCGGCCTGAACGCCAACGATCCCATTTACAGCCTGCAGCGCGCATTCGCAGCCGGAGCGGGTAAGCCGCTTCCGCTCAAGCCGGGCTATCACTTCAACCAGTTCGGCGGAAATGTCGGCGGACCCATCAAGAAGGACAAGCTGTTCTTCTTCTTCGACTACGACGGACAGCGTAACGTGACAGGCAATCCCGTTTTGGTAACGCTGCCGACGCCTGTGGGTCCGGCGCAAACCGCTGCGGTGAATTATCTTGCTTCGCGCATCAACAACTACGACCGCACCTTTAATCAGGACGTATACCTCGGCAAAGGCGACTGGAATATTAATGATCGCCATCAACTCTCTGCGCGTTACAACGCTCAAAGATTCACGGGTCAGGGATTAGAAAATAGCGGTACCACCAGCGCCTTTGAGCATACCGGCGCCTCGCTCGTGAACAGCGACAGCTTCAACGCTCAGCTCACATCAACGCTTCGCCCAACTCTGGTGAATGTGCTGAAGTTCAGCTACCAGCGCGACAGCGAGCCAGGACAAGCCAACAGCATCAATCCCGAAGCGCAGGTGCGCTTCTCAGGACAGACGCTGTTCGTCGGACGCAACTCGTTCAGTCCTCGCGAAACCACGATTCACCGCCAGGAGTACGGCGACACGGTCTCGTATGTCTGGGGACGCCATTCGTTCAAACTGGGCGCTGACGAACTGGTAGATAAGATTCTCAACTTCTTTCCGGGCAACTTCTCCGGCTCGTACACATTCGTCAATCTCGACGATTTCGGCAACAGCTTGCTCGGACAGCCGGCAAAGACCGCCGGAGATTCCTTCCTCGAGGCGTTTCCCGGAGCGGGAACAACGGGAGCAACTACTCATCCCGATCTGCTGCAGCAAGCTTATTTTGTCCAGGACGACTATCGCGTCAGCAACCGGCTCACACTCAACCTCGGTCTCCGCTACGATCTTGAGACGGTGAAGCAGCCGACCGTGCAGAATCCAGCCGCGCTTGCGGCAGGTCTTGACACGAGCAAGATTCCGAACGACCACAACAACATCGCTCCACGTCTTGGTTTTGCGTGGCAGCCATTCGATAACGCTCAGACGGTAGTGCGCGGAGGTTACGGCATCTTCTTCGCAAATACGCCGTCGATCATGTACGGCACGGCTTTGTCGAACAATGGCATCAACGTCCAAACGCTCACACTCACCGTGGGCACCGGACCGACGAACGTCACACAGCTCCCGGTTTCGTATCCGAACACTCTTTGCGGAGCTCCACAGGCAAATTCAGGCTGCGCCCCTCCGACAGGCTTCGCGACGGCTACGCCCAGCATCCTGCTATTCGCCAAGAACTATCAGCAGCCCTATGTTGAGCAGTACAACCTGGCCGTCGAGCGCCAGATCGCAGCGGACACTTCAGTCACGCTCGCTTACACCGGCGTACATGGTGTGCACATCCAGCGCACGCGTGACATCAACCTGAGCAGTGCGGAAACTCCTGCTACCGCAGTGGTTGCAGGAACCGGCGCAACGCTCACCTACAACAAGTTCCCCGCTGCGCGTCCGATCGGGGGATTCAGCCGCATCTTCGAGTTCGAGAGCAACGCCGGGTCGAATTACAACGGACTCTCGTTGGAGTTGAACAAGCGCTTTGCGCACAACTTCCAGGTGCTGACTTCCTACACATGGAGTCACGTGATCGACGATCGTCCGGACGCAACCGCCGTTGTGCCCGGAACCGACGATGGCAAGATGGTCTACGATCCGCTACACATTAGTCTGGATCGTGCGTCCGGCGACGATGATGTTCGTAATCGCTTCATCCTTAGCGGCGTGTGGCAGCTCGATCACTACACGCAAGGAATGAACGGTTACGAGCGAGCACTGCTCGGCGGATGGGAACTCGCGGGAGCGTTCAACGCTCAGAGCGGGCAGCCATACACGGCGCTGGTCAGCAGCGATCTCAATGCTGACGGCAACAGCCGCAACGAGCGCGCGCCGGGAACGGTCCGCAATCAATTCCGGATGCCGGCGATCTACACCTTCGATCCGCGCATCACGCGCAACGTAACCATTACCGAGCACGCCAAGCTGCAGTTGATTGCCGAAGCGTTCAACCTCTTCAACCACCAGAACATTACTGCGGTGAAGAACACGCTGTACGCAACCAGCACAACTGCGTGCGGCGCCGTTCCAACGGGAACGAGCTGCCTGCTCCCACAAACGCTCGCGAACGGCGCGGGCGTGAACACGTTCGGACTCGCATCGGCGGCGGCGATCAACAACAACGGCGCCAATGTGGGACGAGTACTGCAGTTAGCGGCGAAGATCACGTTCTAATCTCGCAAACGAGTACATTCGCGAGAGATGAATGGCAAATCGATTGAAAGCCGGCAGCCGCAAGGCTGCCGTTTTTTTCTTCGATGGAAGCCCCCGACTTTAGTCGGGGGCGCACGGCGCAGCCGTGCGTATGCAAAAGCATAGAAAAGGAAGCGCTTTAGCGCTGGCGCACGCACCGCGCGTGTACAGAACGCCGGCATGATGAGCGCGCTTCGCGCGTGCGCCAGCGCTAAAGCACGCGCACGAACTGTGCCTTCCATGGATGAGGCTTGCAGCCTCACCCCCGATTAAAGTCGGCGGCTTCCACCCAAACCTACAATGCGGCGCTAATGTTCGAGTCCTTTCTCGCGAGAAGCGCGATCATCCCAGCTCTTGTTCTACAATCCGCTTCGTGCGCTTAATGTTGCCAATCTTTTTGCTCTCCTGCGCCGCGCTTGCTCAAAATGCGGCACCCGATACGAAGAACGAGCAAAATCCACCGGTGAAGGTGAACGTCATCAACGTTTGCACTCCGAGCGCCGACGAACAACAAGAGCTAAAAGCGGCGCTGGCAAAGCTGCCCAAATCTCCGGCGTTCGATACCGACTATGAAATCTCCCGTGGAGTTGCGACGGTAGAAGAAGGAACGCGCTCGAAATACGTCCGGCTGCGTCGTGAGGTGAAGGGCGAGTCCGCGCTGGCAACCGTGCAGTACTCGCTGAGCGTCGATCCGGACAACACGATAGAGACGCTCGTCTTCCGTGGACGCGAAGTAAAAGATCTGCTCGCTCTATCGATCGAAGACAAGCTTTCGAGCTCGGTGAGCAAACCCTCAGCCGTGCTTGCTGCAGATACACCAGCCTCACACATTCGCGTCGAGCGTGCAGGCAAATCGACGGTCGCGCTGGCAAGATGCGAAAACGTCGATCAATCCAAGTACGACGCTATCTTCTCGCAAGCCTCGTCGATCCTCTCGGACTATCGCCGCGTCCTTCGCCTCAAAAGCATGCTCTCGAGCGACATCGTCTGGCTGAGCGCCGAATCATCCACACGGCCTCCCGCGAAGAAGGGCGCACGCGATGCGGTGTCGTCCCATTGACGAGCTCACCTTATAGAATGTGTGTTCCAAAACGCGCGGCTTGAGTCTTATTCGAGTCTGCCGAATCCAATCTTCCGAGACTTATGGACAATTCCGTTCGCAACGTTGTGATTCTTGGCTCCGGATGCTCCGGACTTACGGCCGCGATCTACGCGGCTCGCGCCAACCTGAACCCACTTGTGCTCGAAGGCCACGAGCCCGGCGGACAGCTCAGCATGACCACCCTGGTCGAGAACTTTCCCGGCTTTCCCGACGGCATTCAGGGTCCTGAGCTGATCGAGAACATCAAAAAGCAAGCGGCCCGTTTCGGAACTGACTACAAGATCGGGCACTTGGTCAGCGCTGACTTCACCAAGCGACCATTTGTACTGAATCTCGAAGACCAGCAGTTGCTCACGCGCACGCTGATCATCGCTAGCGGAGCCTCCGCACGATGGCTCGGCCTGCCCAGCGAGCACGCGCTCATCGGACACGGCGTCTCCTCCTGCGCGACTTGCGACGGCTTTTTCTTCAGCGGAAAAGAAATTACCGTCATCGGCGGCGGCGACTCGGCAATGGAAGAAGCGCTCTTCCTCACGCGCTTCGCCAGCAAAGTAACCATCATCCATCGTCGCGACGTCTTCCGCGCCTCGAAGATCATGATCGAGCGCGCCCGCCAGCATCCCAAAATCGAATTCCTCATCGACACAGTCGTCGATGAGGTTCACGACGTGCAAAAGAAAGAAGTCACCGGCCTCCGCCTCCGCAATCTCAAGACCGGCGCGCAATGGGATTTCCCGACGAGCGCGATGTTCCTGGGCATCGGCCACGAACCCAACGCCAAGTGGATCAACGGCCAGCTGGACACCGACCCAGATGGCTACCTGCTGACGAAAAACTACGTCTTCACCAAAGTCCCCGGCGTCTTCGCCTGTGGCGACGTCCAGGACCGCCGCTACCGCCAGGCAATCTCCGCAGCCGGCACAGGCTGCATGGCGGCTATGGAGGTGGAGAAGTTTTTGGAGGAAGAGGGTAGATAAGCATCGGATATCGAGGGCCAAAATCAGTTGCGCATTTCTGTTAACAGCGAATTAAACAGCGAAATCAAAAATTGGCGGGCGAAAAACCCTCGAATTCTGCCCAAAATCTGCAAATTTTCCCTCCAACCAGCGTATTAACAGCGAATTAACAGCGTATTTAAAGAATTTCGAGCTATGCCGTTGAAATCCGCGCACTTGCCGACCCTCACCGCGAAAACTCGCGAGCTATCAGGGAAAAACACAGGGAATGTCTGTCACAAATTGTGACTGTGCACTGCGGGTCTAACAGAACCACCTGCAATAGCCGGGGTCTCCGCGAGCCTGAAGTTGGCTCGTGGGGTGGTAGCGGGTGGCGCCGTTGCCTTTGGTGTTGCTCCCACCTGCGGTAGCGAGGTCCCCGCGAGCCTGAAGTTGGCTCGTGAGGTGGTGGTTGTGCGGTTTCCTGATGTTGCTGTTGCCGTTAGCTAGGAGCTAGCAGCTCAGCAGCTTTGTTATCGGTTTTGCCCTTGCCTTCGCCGACTGCCGAGTGCCGACTGCCGAGTGCCGTTTTCCCCGGTGTTGCTGTGGCCGTTAGCTAGGAGCTAGCAGCTAGCAGTTCCTCTCACCTAACTCTGGGGTTAGGGCAATTTTTCTATGTCGCGGCCATTTACAAGATGTCCGTTTCGTCCCTACCTTTGTAGTACAACGTCCCTTCCGAACTCCTCCGTTGCAAGCCAAGTTCAAATCCGCGGGACGTAAGGACCCCATTCCCTATGAAATTCTGTTCCCCAAGATTTCTGTGTCTTCTCGTTCTCGCCACAGGCACCAGCTTTGTGGCAGCCCAAACCTTTAACCCCGATGCACACCCCGTGAAGCGCGCGCTGGCTTCACCTTTCTCTAAGGTCGGACCTCAAGCGGTTCCCGCTGCTGCTGGCTCCAACTACGGTCTTTTCACTTGTCAGGTGGGCAGGTCGTCGGCGACCTGCTACGACCCGTATCAGATGCGGCACGCTTATGGAACTGACCAGTTGATCAGCGCCGGCTATACCGGCAAGGGTAAGACCATCGTCATCATCGATGCCTTTGGGGATCCTTATTACCTGCCCTCGGATTTGGCGGCGTTCGACACCTTCTACGGTCTGCCCAAGATGAACGGAGCCGATACAACGGATGCAAGCGCTCCAACTCTTACCGTAATTGCGCCCGACGGCTACCAACTTCAGAAGGACGGTTCTCCGGTATTCGATGAGGGATGGGCACAGGAGACCACGCTCGACGTGGAGTGGGCCCACGCCATCGCTCCCGGCGCAAATATCGTCCTCGTAGTTGCAAAGACCAACTATGACACTGACATGCTGAGCGCCACCAAGTACGCAGTCGACCACAATCTCGGCGACGTGATCTCGCAAAGCTTCGGAGAAAACGAAAGCTGCATGGACCCAACTCTTCTTGGGCAGGAGCATCAGGTGTTTGCGGACGCCACGGCGAAGAACATGACCATCTTCGCGTCTGCCGGAGACTATGGCGCAACGCAGGGATCCTGCGATGGAAAGTCGTTCGTCAAGGCAGCATCGTCGCCGGCGACCGATCCTTTGGTCACTGCGGTTGGCGGCACCGAGCTGCATGCGGCAAGCTATTGCCTCGCTCAACTCGGCTGCGATCCAACCAAGAATCCTGCTGCCGGCGCCTACCAGGGCGAGATCGTCTGGAACGAATCTGCCATTGGCGGCGAGGCCACCGGCGGCGGATTCAGCGTCGTTTACGATGAGCCCTTTAATCAGCAGGGCACGCTAAATGGCGGAAAGCAACGCGGAGCGCCCGACGTCTCCTATAACGCTGCGGTTTACCACGGCGTGCTGGTTAATTTTCGAGGCGGCTGGTGGCTGTTTGGAGGAACCAGTGCGGGATCACCGCAGTGGGCCGCAATCACGGCGATCGCCGACCAGAAGGCCGGGCACAACCTCGGCTTCATCAATGCAGCTCTGTACCAGCTGAGTCAGGCGCGGCCAGCTTACGCCACGTCCTTCTTTGACGTTACCAGCGGCAATAATTCCTTCGCAGGAGTTACGGGCTTCAACGCCGGACCTGGATGGGACGCTGCGACCGGTCTGGGATCGCCCTCTGCAGCCCAGATCGCGACCCAGCTTGCACAATTCGTTTCCGCGGGAGATGGCGCTGCTGCAATCAACAGCTCCAAACCGCACGCGAATAACAAACCGACTACCACCGGACACGTGACAGCTCACTGAACCTGAGCGAGCACCTGCCCTAA
>DASTZZ010000020.1 GCA_035764005.1 Terriglobales bacterium | reverse complement strand
CGGCAGACGCTGGGATATGCGTGCGCTGCTCTCTGCCGGTCTCGCGGTTTCCGCAGTCGGAGCCTACATGTTTTCTTTCTTGAACATAAATGCCGGCCCATGGAGTTTCTTCTGGCCGCAGGTGGTCATGGGCGCGGGATTGTCCTTCATGTTTGTTCCCCTGGCCACCATCACGGTTGACCCAATCCCAAAAGAGGAAATGGGATACGCCAGCAGTCTGATCGCGCTGGCCAGAAATCTTGGCGCGGGGATCGGGATCTCCGCCTTCGAGGCTTTCCTCGCGCGGCGCGAGCAATTCCACCAGCTTCGGCTCGCAGCTTCGATGGCAACGCAGCCGGGAGTGGTCTTCAGAACCATCTCCGGCCTGCAGGCGTACCTGGGACATGAGGGGAATAACTCGATAAGTGCAAGATCGGAAGCTCTGGACTTGATCTACCATCAATTACAGCAAAGAGCTGCGGCACTAAGCTACCTTGACGGCTTCCGCATCATGGCCTTCCTGCTGCTCGCAGCAATTCCGTTCGTCTGGATCATGAAGAAACCGCAATTCAAGTCCTCCGAGTGACAATAGATAGCCGCTATCAAGCAATTGGAATCCTGATTCGGACCTCAAGCCCGCCATCTGCGGCGTTCGCAGCACTTATGGTACCTCCATGTATGCGCATGACCTTGTCGGCGATGGCGAGACCAAGGCCAGCGCCTCCCGATTGCTCGTCGCGCGCATTGGCTACGCGATAGAACGGGCGGAAGATATTATGTAGTTCCTTTTCGGGAACTCCGGGTCCGTGATCGCGTACGGTAAGGTGCGCCGATACCGATGCTCTATCGGTTTGAAGATTCACTTCTACCGTAGTCTCCGCAGCGGTGTACCGGACTGCATTGAGAACGATGTTTTCTATAGCGCTGCGCAGCAGGTCGCCATTGCCGCGGACGCAGACTTCCTTATCGCCTGAAAATCGCACCGAGCGCTGTCGTTCGCGTGCGGCAAACTCCGCGTCCGACACGACTTCGGCGACCAGCGCGCCGAGATTCAATGATTTCATCTCGACTGATGCGCTCGCCGCATCGAGTCGGGCGACAGTAAGAAGACGGCCGACCATCTCGCTGAGGCGCTCGAAGTCTCTTTCCATGCGGTCGAATGCAGGATCGTTTCCCTTGCGTTCTCGCGCCAAATCCATGGCCACGATCAAACGGGAAAGAGGCGAACGCAGTTCGTGAGAGACGTCAGAGATCAGTTGCCTCTGACTTGAGACCAGACCTTCGATCCGCTCTGCCATAACGTTGAAGTCGCGGACCAACTCTCCCAATTCGTCGCTGCGCCGCTGTGCGTCGGTTGCGGCCCGGGTCTCCAAGTTCCCCGCAGCAAGCTCTCGCGATGCTGCTTGCAATTGCACAATCGGTTTGGTGAGATGCCGCGCCAGCAAGTAGCAGATCAAGCCGGAAACTGCGAACGCGACTATGAAGTGGAGGGCGACTCCCAGCGGATCGGGCCCGAAAGCCGCACGAGGTCCAGCCGGCAACTCCGTGGCGAATACATAGATGGCGCCATCTTTACCTGAGACTTGCAGTGCGACGCGCACAAGTCCATAGCGAATATCAAAAGCCGAATGTCTCGTTGACTCGGCTGCGCGGCTGACTAATAAGCGAAAGGAATCGCATTTTGATCCGGCAATCGCGGTTCCATTTCGGTCAAAGAGGCACGCCTGGGTGTGAGCGCTGCGAGCGAGATCATCCAGATACTCTGTGATGGCCGGCCGGCCACCCCGCTCCATCTCTCCGACAGCGGCTTTGCCGTAAATGCCGGCGGCCTCGCTCAGCGCCGCGTGCCAGCGCTCGGGGATTCCGCCGCGTTGCAGCACGAAGCTCAGGATGAGAGCGATTCCCGTGACGATCGCCGTGGCCCAGAACCAGAGAAAGATTTTTAAGAATAGACTGCGCATGCTTCACTTCTTTCCCAGTTCGGCCCGCGGCACGAACTGATAGCCGGCGCCGCGCACTGCCTTAATTCTTTCTCCCGCCGGGGACTCTCCAAGCTTCTTGCGCAGGTTGCTGATGTGGACGTCGATCACGCGATCGAAGGGTCCGACGACCTTGCGTCCCAAAACGGTCTCGGTTAGCTGCTCGCGCGTGACTACGTGCCCCGCTCGCCTCAAGAAGGCCTCCAGCAAGGAAAATTCGACGCTGGTGAGGTGCAGTTTGCGCTCGTTGATCCATGCCTCTCGTGCCGGCAGATCGAGCGAGATGTCGCCTGCGCTCAGCCGTTGCGTCGCCGCCTCGAGCGGCATGGTGCGGCGCAGTACCGCGCGAATGCGCGCAATCAGCTCGCGCGGATTGAACGGCTTGGGCAGGTAATCGTCCGCGCCGATCTCAAGTCCGAGAATGCGGTCTACCTCTTCCCCGCGCGCGGTGAGTATCAGCACGGGAATGCCCGAGTGCGGGCGCAGATTTCTGAGCACATCCAGACCAGTAAGTCCGGGAAGCATGAGATCCAGGATTACCAGCGCGTGCTCTCCCGAACGCGCTCGTTCCAGCCCGCGAATGCCCTCGTGTACGGCTTCGAGTGAAAATCCTTCGGATGCCAGGCGTTCGGCGAGGACCTCACAGAGACCGACATCGTCGTCCACGATGAGAATTCGTTCCATTCTGATACTCGCCTGCGCCGATGGTAGCGGATGATCCGCTCGAATTGGCGATCTTTATAAAACTTTATCTGGCTGAATCAATCTTTATCGCACTCCTTCACTCGCAGTAGTCAGATAGCTATGAAGTTTTTTGCAAGGAGTCTCACATGAAAAGGAATTTCTATCTCGTTGGAGCGGTCCTGCTGATCGTCGCAGGAGCGGTCGGACTAGCCGGCGCGGAATTTGGAATCGGCCAGCATGGCTGGGGTTTTCACGGGCCCGGGCGATTTCCTGCCGCGTTCATCGCGCATGAACTCAACCTCACCGATGCCCAGAAGACCCAGATCAGAGGCATTTGGAATGCGGAGCGGCCCAGAATCACTCCGCTTCTGCACGAGCTTGTGAATGGCTGCGATCAGATGTCATCGGCGAATGCCAAGGGCGATTTTGATGAGTCCACGACTCGCGCGATTGCAGACAAAGAGGCGACGACAGTTTCGCAATTGTTCGTCGAACGGGAGCGCCTCATTTCAACCATCTACAACGACGTATTGACGCCCGAGCAACGCGTGAAGGCAGATCAGCTGCGTGCACGCATGCATGGACACATCGAGGAATTTCTCAGCCATCTGGATCAATCGAACGATTGATTCAAACCGACTGACTCAGAAGAAATTGCGGCCCACAAATGGAGCCAGGGCATGAAAAACACATTACAGCCAAAGCACAGCCATGAAACTTTCCCGAGCGCAGCTACTACTCGCGGTTCGTGGTTGCGCGACTGCGAACAGGATCTGCGCTACGGCCTACGCACCTTGCGCCGAAGTCCTGGCTTTTCCATGGTTGCGGTTCTGACCATTGCATTGGGGATCGGATCCAGCACGGCGGTGTTCACGGTGATCAACACGTTCTTTCTGAACTCCGTACCGATCCCCAATCCATCGACTTTGGTCGCGGTATATGCAGTGCCGCAAAACGCAGATTCTCATGCCAACAACCCACAACCGATCTCCTTTCTCGATCTCCAGGATTATCAGGAGAAGAACAAAGCTTTCACCAGCCTGGCCGGCTACAGCTCGCCAATTCCAATCAGCTTTTCCGAAGGCAAGAACCCCGATCGCCTGTTTGCCGAACTTGTGACCGGAAACTATTTCGAGACGCTGGGAATGCTTCCCGCTTTGGGACGATTTCCCAGCGCGCAGGAAGACCGCGCTCCCGGTGCCGATCCGATTATGGTGATCGGTTACGGAATGTGGCAGCGCCGATTCGGAGGTGATCGTTCGGTAATTGGTCGCGTGATCTATGTGAACGAAAGACCATTCACGATCGTCGGCGTCGCTCCGCCGGCTTTCAAGGGCGTCAATGCAATCTTTGGTCCGGATCTGTGGATCCCGAGCATGATGGCCGAGGATGTGCTCCCCGCACCGTCGCACGATGCGCTGCGCCAGCGTAGTAAGCCACTGTTCACGGGGATCGGGAGACTACGTCCCGGAATCTCGATGGTCCAAGCCGGCGCCGATCTGAAGGCCGTCGCGGCGACGTTGAGATCGGAATATCCGGACTCGGATGCCGATCG